>DASTLK010000614.1:0-10206 GCA_035715025.1 Vicinamibacteria bacterium | reverse complement strand
CACGATCCCCGTCGTGATCATGACGTCCTCGCGCGAAGAGCGCGACCTGGTCGAGAGCTACCGCCTCGGCGTGAACGCCTACGTGGTCAAGCCGGTGGACTTCGACCAGTTCGCCGCGGCCGTGAAGGAGGTCGGCATGTTCTGGGCCGTCGTCAACGAGCCGCCGCCGGGAAGCACGCGAGGGCGCTAGGACGGTTCGTCACAGAGCCTCGAGGCAGGCGGCCGCCGCGCGCCCGCTGCGGACGGCGCCCTCGATCGTGGCCGGCAGTCCCGTCTTGGTCCAATCCCCGGCCAGCACCAGCCCGCGGATGGGTGTCTCGGGCCCGGGGCGGGTCTCTTCCGCCGCCGGGTCGCACACGAACGTGGCCTCGGGCTCGCGGAGCACGAGCGAACGTACGACGCGGGCCTCGGCCATGGTCTCCGCGAAATACCGGCGCAGCGCCGCCTCCGCCACCGCGACCAGCTCGGCGTTGGGCCGCGGGGCGGCACGGACGGCCGCGCTCACGATGAACGCGAGGTGCTGGGGGGCGCCCTTGCGGCCGTAGAGCCGCCCCTTGTCGAACACCCACTCCACTTCGGCCTCGCGCAGGCCGGCCATGGGGCGATCGAGGACGACGCGGTCGAGCCAGAGCTCGATGGAGACGATCGGAGAGCCGCGCAGCCGCGCAGCGCTCGAGAACGGCACCTGCGCCCGGATCTCTTCCGGAACGAGCGCGGGCAGCGCGGACCAGGGCACGGCGGCCACGACGGCGTCGGCTTCGACACGATGGGACACGGAGCGCGCGCCGCGGCGCATCTCGTCTTTGGTCTCCGCGCGCTGGACGTAGTGCACGGCCCGCGCGCGCCCATCCACGACCTCGACCGCCTCGGCGACGGCGCGCCGGCGCACGGCGCCCCCGCGGGCCTCCAGATAGCGCGCGAGACGGTCGTGCAGGCGCCCATAACCGGCGCGCAGGAACACCAGCCGGGCGGCGTCGCTCCGCCGCAGGAACGCCTCGCGAAAGACCTCACGGAAGAGCACGGCGGCGGCGCGCTCAGGTGTCTCGTTGAGGATCGCCGTGGCCAGCGGGTCCCACAGCAGGGTCCGCGTCTCGGCGCTCTGGCCCGTGCGCCGGAACCATTCGGCGAGGGTGAGCGCGTGGGGCACACGCCCCCAGCGCGCGGCCAGGCCGAAGCGCAGGACGTCGAGGCGCGACCGCCAGGGCAGCCGGAGGGGAAGGAGGCCGGCGAGGAGATGCCAGGGCGCGGGCAGGGCCGGGCAATCCAGGCTGGTCCAGCCGCGGTCGTCGCGATAGTCGATTCGCAAGTGGTCCTGCACGATCAGGAGATCCGAGGCCCCCGCGCGGCGCACGAGGTCGAGGGTCGCCTCGTAGCCGGCGATCATGAGGTGCGTGCCGTTGTCCACGTCTTCGCCCGTCACCGTATCCGTGAAGGAGGTGGCGCGGCCGCCCAGCACGCCGCGCCGCTCGAGAAGCAGCACCTCGTGCCGGTGCTCCTGCAGGGCGATGGCGGCGGCCAGTCCGGCGAACCCGCCTCCGATGACCACGACCCTCATCGGCCGGTGTACACGCGGGCCAGCGTGCGGGCGGCGACCCAGAGCTTGCGCGGCGTCGACAGGCGGAGCCGCGGTCCGGGCGGGAACGAGCGGCCGACCAGCTCGTCGAGCAGGGCGCGGTAGACGCCGGCCATGAGCTCCGCGGAAGCCATCGCCCGCCGATCGTCGGCGGGCAGGAGCGCCGCCGCGCGGACGTAGTGCTCTCGCGCGCGCTCGGCCTCGAAGCGCAGGAGAGCCGCCACCTCCGGACGACGGCCGGCCGAGGTGCCGTCCAGCAGCTCGGCCTCGGCCACCCCGAAGCGGGCCAGGTCCTCCAGGGGCAGATACAGGCGGCCCCGCGCCCCGTCGGCGCCGATGTCACGCAGGATGTTCGTGAGCTGCAGGGCGACGCCCAACTCGACCGCGTACTCGCGGGTGCGCGGCTGCCGGTACCCGAAGATCTCGATGGAGGCCAGCCCGACCGCCGAGGCGACCTTCTCGCAGTACGCGCGCAGGTCCGCGAAGGTCGCGTAGCGGCGCGGAGTCAGGTCCATCCGGCACCCTTCCACGATCTGCTCGAAGCAGGCACGGGGAATCGGGAACTGGAAGAGCGCCTCCGCGAGCTCCTGCCCGAGCTCGGTCGTAGGCTGTCCGGCATAGCAGCGCTGCGCCTCCTCGAGCCACCGGCGCAGACCGGCTTCCCCCTCCCCACCGGGCTCGTCCACGCAATCGTCCACCACGCGGCAGAACGAATAGAGCGCGTAGATCGCGCGTCGCTTGGGAGCGGGCAGGATCCGGAACGCGTAATAGAAGTTGGTGCCGCTCTGACGTGTGATGCGCGCGGCCAGGGAGGGAGGCACGTCTTCAGGCGGCGCGAGCGGGCCAGCGCCAGGCGCGCCAGAAAAGCCGCGCCTTGCCGAGCGCGCCGTGCCGCGGCCGGCGGCGGAAGACGTCGTCGTCCGCGTCCTCGATGGCGTCCAGGATGCCCGAGCCGCCGAGCCAGGTCAGCCGCATCTCGAAGCGCAGGTCCCGGCCCACGAGGTCACAGAGCGGCCGGCCGCGCTCGAACAGGCCGCGGGTCCGGGCGACGAGCTCGGCCATGAGCGCGTGGAACTCGGGCGTCACCCGTCCGGCGTTGAGGTCCCATTCCTTCACCGCGAACCGGTCCATCAGCTCGCGGGGCGCATAGATGCGGCCTTTGCGCAGGTCGAGGGCGAGGTCCTGCCAATGGTTCGCGAGCTGCAGCCCCGTGCAAATCGCGTCCGAGAGCGGCGGCAGGGTGGGATCCCGGTAGCCGAAGATGAGGAGCACCAGGCGGCCGACCGGGTCCGCGGAGCGCCGACAGTAGTCGAGCACTTCCTCCCAGGTGTCGTAGCGCGTCTTCACCGTGTCCTGCCGGAAGGCGGAGAGGAGGTCCAGGAGGAGTGACTTGGGAATGTCCAGCCGGCGTACCGTCTCCGCGAGGGCGATGAAGATGGGATCCTCCGCCCGTCCTTCGTAGGCGGCGTGGAGACGCGCTTCCCACTGATCGAGCTTCTCCGCGCGCATGCCTTCGTACATGGGCTCGTCGGCGAAATCGTCGGCGGCGCGCGCATAGGCGTAGAGGGCATGGACGTACCGGCGCTTCGCGCGGGGGACGAAGAGGCCGACCGGGAAGTTCTCGTAGTGCGCGCGCACGCGCGCCTCGCACATCGCGAAGGCCTCGTCCACCGTCAGCGTCATCGCGAAGCGCGCCCGGCGGCGTTGTCGAAGGCGACGCGGTCGACGGGATCGAGGTCGAGCTCGATGACGCCGAGCAGGCGGCCGTGCCCGAGGCGCGCGGGGACGGCGAGGGCCATTCCGCGGTAGCCGTACTCGCCGGACAGCGACACGGTCACGGGCAAGACGCTCGGGTCCGCGGACGCGAGCGCGCGCAGCACGCGGACCGCGGCCGCGGCCAGGGCGACCGGGCCCGGCCAGCGTCCCTCGACGCGCGCGAGGGCGGTGCGGGCGGCGGCCGGCGCCAGGCGATCGATGGGCAGTCCGCCGATGAGGGCCGTGCCTCGCGGCACCACCAGCCGCCCCGGCGGCCGGCCGATCACGATCGCGGCCACGTCGCGCGGCCGGCCGTCCACGGCGAGGGCGAGCTGCCGTCGCAGCGCCGCCGCGATCGCCACCGGCGCGCTGCCGATGACGCGGTCGCGGGGGAAGCCCTTCAAGGCGGCCAGCTCGACCACCCCCGGATGTCCGCCGGCGATGACGAGCGGGGCCGGACCCAGCGACCCGCGCAACCGGTCCAGGATCTCCCCGGCTTCGGACGGCAGGCGGCCCGGCTCGAGGGCGGGAGGATCGGCGACGACGACCGCGTCGACTTCGTCGAGCCGTTCGAGGGGCCCACCCTCCACGAGGGTGTCGAACCCCTCGACGGGTCCGGACTGGAGGATGTCCAGCGCCTTGCCCTTGGCCCTTCCGACGTCGGGGTCGAGCAGGAGGACGCGCCGGAAGACCTCGCCCGCAGCCAGACGGCGGGCCAGGGTCGCGCCCAGCTCGCCCGACCCGATGACGGCGATGGTCTGCGGCATGCGCGTGGAGGCGGGGATTCTAGCATCGGGGTCTCCGCGGGGCCGCGAGCCGGCGGAGGGACGCGCGATCAGCGCTGAGGACGGCGGGGCACCGTCCGCCCCCGCGACGCGCCGCTGACCTCGCTCGCGCGCACCATGGTCACCGTGTAACCGCTCAGGGCATCGAAGGGCTCACTCACGAGCTGCACCCAGGTGGTTCCGCGCCGGGCGGTGAAGCCGGGAAGCTCGTTGTAGAACATGTTGCCGGCGTAGACGAACGAATAGCCGGTGCGGCGCAGGGCCGCCTGCGACTGCCGGGCGATGTCCGCCAGGCGCAGCGAAGCCGGACAGGCATAGGTGACGACGGCGAGCTGGCCGTCGACGAACGCCTTCGGGAAGTCGCCCGAGCGGTCGACGGGCCCGGACTGGAGCTCGGCTTCGTCGTAGTCGCGGGTACGGCACTCGCGGATCTCGCAGCCGGAGAGGCGCGGCAGGATCGGGAGGTCGCGGCAGCCTTCCGCGTCCGCCGCCCAGGCGGCGGGGGCGAGGGACAGCAGGACGGCCAGGGTCGGGGCAGGAGCGCGCATCGTCCTCTTCCACCATTACCACAGGCGGACCGGGCCGTGGCCGGAGGTCGGTTCAGCGCGCGACCAGCATCATGGTCATGTCGTCGCGCGGCCGCGTGTTCCCGCAGAAGGCGAGCACGTCCTCGCGGACGCTCTCGATGAGGTCGGGCGGGGGCAGGGCGGCGTGCGCGACCAGCCAGTCCTGGAGCCGTTCCTCGCCGTACTCGCGTTCCATGGCATCGAAGGCCTCGGTGATGCCGTCCGTGAAGAGGAACAGCCGGTCGCCGGGCACGAGCGTGGTCTCGAGGACGTCGTAGACGGCGTCCGGGACGATGCCGAGGGCCACCCCGGTGGCGGGCAGGCGCTCGACGCCACCAGGGCGCAGCACGAAGGGCGCGTTGTGACCGCCGTTGACGTAGCGCAGCGAGCCCGTGAAGGGATCGTATTCGGCGTAGAACAGGGTGATCAGCCGGTTGCTCGGGATGTTGGCGTGCAGGTGCGCGTTCAAGGTGCGCATCAGGTCCGACCCCCGGAGACCGGCGCTGAGCAGCGTGCGCAGGCTCCCCTGGAGAAGGGCCATGAGGAGCGCGGCGGGGATTCCCTTGCCCGCGACGTCGCCCATGGCCAGGGCGACGTGCCGCTGCCCCAGCTCGATGATGTCGAAGTAGTCGCCGCCCACGGTGTTGGCGGGGCGCATGGCCGCGTAGACGGAAGTGCCCTCCCGGCTGAACGGCTCGAAGGGGAGCAGCCCGAACTGGATCTGGCGGGCGATCTCGAGGTCGCCCTTGAGGGCGAGCTTGTCCCTCAGCTCGATCATGAGCAGAGCGAACATCAGGGTCGCGGAGACGAGCGCGAACGTGAAGACGGAAGGGACTTCCCACTGCCCGCCCGCGATGCTGGCGATCAGGAAGCGCAGCCAGACGAGGGCGAGGAGAGGCACGGCGAGAGCGAACATGATCCGCCGCGCCGGGCTGAGCCGGAACGCGGTGGCCAGGAAGACCTTCCAGGCCGCGAGGGGATAGCGCTGGTACCACGGCCGCGGCCAGACGCCGTCCAGGTCGACCTCGCGCGTGAAGTAGCGGAAGGCGTCCTGCGCGTCGTAGGCAAAAAGGTCGCGGAAGGCCCGCGCCGAGACGTCGCGCGTGAAGAGGTCCTGGACGTTCGCCCAGTAGTCGTCGGAGAGGGCGCCGGGAGCGCCGCCGCCGGGCCGGGCCCTCGGCCGGGCCCGCTCGCCCACGCGGGCGGCGAAAGCGTCGAAGCGGTGTCGCAGGTCGTCGAGGTGCGGGTTTGCCAACGTCCTGATGTCCTATACGCGCGCGCGGGTCAGAAGTTTCGCGGCCGGCGTCTCACGCCCGCACGCGGGCCGCCTCAATACACCCACACCAGGCCATAGCGGAGCAGCTTCACCTGCGTGCGCGTCGGCACCACCGTCGTGGACTGGAGCCTCGCGGGGTCCACCGAGCTGTGCGCGGCGAGCTCCTGCTCGAGCTCCGCGATCTCCGCCTTGAGCGCTTCGACCCGCGCCTCGGCCGTGCCCTCCATCCGGTTCTTGGAGACCACCGTCCCCGCGCCGGAGATCGTCCGCTTGCGTCCGGTGAACAGACCGATGTTCGACAAGACGGCGGAGCCGAGGGCCACCCACTTCTCGGTGCGGCGCCCCTCGAGATCGCGCTGCCGGGCCTCCAGCTCCCCTTTCTTCTGCTCGAGGCGGTCGCGCAGGCGGGCCACCGGGGGCGAGCCCGCGCCCTGGCCCAGGCGCGCGGCGAAGGCCGCGCGGTCCTCGCCGAGCAACGACGTCGCCTTGGTGAGCGGGTCCGTCCAGACCGTGCCCGCCAGCTCGCCGGGAAGCCGGTCCTTGATCGCCTTCTCCATCGAACGCATCGCGTCGCGGTCGCTCAGGTAGGCGGGAAGGTCGGCGAAGCGCACGCCCGGCGGAGGCGCTTGGGCGAGCACGGCCTCGTCCACCGGCAAGTCGTCGCCGTCGAAGACCTCCGCCGCGGAGGCGGCGTCGAGGGGCCAGGCGCGCAGGCCGACCGTTTCCTCCATGCCCTTGTAGCGCACCGCGTACTTGACGAGCAGGTACGGATCGGCAACCTCGGCGCCGAAGTGTTTCAGGAACGACTGCGCCAGGCCCGCGGGCGCGACCGGTGCGGCCGCGGCCGGCCCGCGCGCGACGGGGGCGGCGGCGGCGGCGTCCGACGCCCGCGCAGGGGCCGCGGGCGTCGTGCTCACGCGGTCGGCCATGAGCCGTCCGATCTCTTCGCGGGTGAGGGGGCCGCGCAGGTAGGACATCGCCCAGCGCGACTCGAGAAGCACGGGTGCGGGCCGATGCACATCGTGAAGGAGGAACACGCGCTTGCCCGTGGCATCGAGCATCGTGTCGATCACCGCCGGCGCCATCCCCGCGCCCGTCAGCCCTTCCCGGAGGCGCTCGCGGTCCTGGGCCGTCTGGAGCTTGCCGACCAGCCAAACCCCGATGTTGGCGAGCCCCTTGTAGTCGAGATCCACGGGATTCTGGGTGGCCAGCACGATGGCCACACCCTGGGCCCGCGCCTGCTTGAGCAGCGTGATCAGGGGCCGCTTGGTCGGCGGGTTGGCCGGATGGGGCGGGAAGTAGCCGTAGATCTCGTCCATGTAGACGAGCGCGCGGAGCTGCGTCGTGCCCCCCTGGCGGCGCATCCACGTCTTCACCTTGTCGAGCACGAGCGCGGTCACGAACAGCCGCTCCGCGTCGGAGAGGTGGGAGGTGGAGACGATCGACAGCCGTGGCCGGCCGTCCGCCGCATGCAGCATGCGCTCGATGTCGAGCGGCTCGCCTTCGCGCCACTCCTCGAACGAGGGCGAGGCGATCAGGTTGTTGAGGGCCAGCATCAGCGCCTGGCGGTCGCGGCGCGGGTAGACGGTCTCGACGGGCAGCGCGCCGAGCTTCTCGAAGGGCGGATCGGCGACGGCGGGAATGAGCGTCTCCAGGCTCAGGCCCTTGCCCTGGCGCCACGCCGTCTCGATCAGGGTGCCGAGCAGGATGGCTTCGCGGGACCGCAGTGGATCGGCGTCGATGCCGACCAGGCCGAGGAGCCCGGCCACGATGCCCGCGATCTCGTCGCGGAGGTCTTCCTCCTGTGCGTCGAACGAGCCCGCCGGCGCGTCGAGGGACTGCAACATCCCCAGCGGCACCCCCGCGCGCGATCCCGGCGTGTACACCACCGCCTCGTGGTCGCGGCGGAGATCGGCGACGTCGGCCGCGGAGAGGCCCCAGGAAGCCAGGCCCTTCGTCCATTGCGCCGCCGCCTCCGCGCCCGCCTGCGCGGGTGTCTGAGCCTGCCGCCGCGCCGCTTCCGGATCGACCCAGGCGGCGAACTGGGCGGGGTCGAGGCGGTCGAACAGCAACAGCAGGTTGGGGAGGTCACCCTTGGGGTCGATGGCGAGCACGGGAATGCCCTGGCGGAGCGCCTCCTCGATGAGGACGATGGCAAGACCGGTCTTGCCGGATCCGGTCATCCCGACGATGAGCCCGTGGGTGAGCAGGTCGGTGGGGTCCAGTTCCAGCCGACCGCGGGGCTTTCGCGTCGCCAGGTCCAGCTCGTTGCCGACGAAGAATCCAGTAGGCATCTTGAAGGCGTCCTCGCTTCGCGTCTTGCGTTGATCACGCGGACTCGCCGGGATGAACCCCGGCGAGCCGAAGAGGAGACGCTCCGCTGCGGAAAGCGCTTCCGGTCGTGTCGCTCCGCGGTCGAGTATAGGTGATGCGTTGGAGAGCACACCATCTGTCCACGCGCGCGGACAGGGGCGGCGGACCGGTCGGTTTGTTCTCAAGGACTTACGACCGGCATACCCGTTGCACCGGAGAAGGCAGGCTCCCGTGCTTCCGCCCGGGACCAAGGAGGCACGATGAACGCGAACTGGATGCCGGGAGTGGTTGCCCTCGTGGGGCTCGCCCTCGCCGTCCCGACCACCGCGTCCGCCCAGTATCGGGATCCGTACGGACGCGGCGCGCGGGCTCGCAGTGACCGGTACGGCAGCTACGCCGCCCGGATCGCTTCCGAGAGGGGCTACGAGGATGGCGTGAAGCGGGGTCAGCGAGACGGCAATCATCGCGATCGCTTCGACCCCACGCGCGACGGCAAGTACCGCGACGGGGACCATGGGTACAAGTCGTCCTACGGGCCCCGCTACGAGTACGTGCGCGCCTATCGCCAGGCGTACGAGGAGGGCTATCGCGACGGCTTCGAGCCGTACGCGAACGCACGCGGACGCTATCGGAATGGCGGCGCCTACGGGCGGGACGGCTACTACCGCGGCGACCCCCGCTACGACGATGAAGGCCGCATCTACGAGATCCCGCGGCGCTAGGCGGGTTCGCTCGGGGCGAAGGGCGTGATGATGGGGCGGCTTTCCCGCCCCATCCGGTTTTTGGGGCCCCGCTCCCCCCTGCTACAATCGTAGGTCGGGCATCGAGCCCTTCAACGGCATGAGCAAGTCGCGCCACTACTGGAAAGAGATCGCCGCCTTCAAGCAGCAGCTTTGCGATGCCATCCCCATCGAGGAGCTGCGGACGCTCCATGAGCGGGACGCGCGGCGCCATCTCCTCTATGCCGCGCGCCAGTTCGGGATCGTCGGCCTTTGCAGCTACGGGCTGTGGCACCTGACCAATCCCCTCCTCTGGGTGCCGCTCGCGATCCTCCAGGGTTTCACGTTCTTCAACATGACGACGCTGCTCCACGAGGTCGTCCACAACTCCGTGTTCCGGTCCACGCGGCACGGCTGGGACCGCGCCCTGGGGCTCGCCTACGCCAGCACGAGCGGCATCTCCGCCAGCCAGTTCACGCGCTGGCACCTCGACCATCACGACAACCTCGGGGACAGCAACGACGATCCCAAGCGCCACTGGCTCTCGCCCAAGCGCAACGCGCGCTGGTTCAAGCTGCTCTACTGCACGCCCGTCCTCATGCCCCTGTACTTCCGGGCCGCGGCTTCCGAGGCGCGGACCTACGAGCCCGAGCTGCGCGCGCGCATCCGCCGCGAGCGCCTGGCCACGATGGCGCTGCAGTTCTCGATCATGGGGGGGCTGTTCTACTTCGGAGGCTGGGGGCCGATGTTGCGCATCCAGATCGTCCCCTACTTCCTCGTCTTCCCCGTGGCCTTCACGCTCAACCGCCTGGGCCAGCACTACAACATCGACCCCACGCATCCCCTGAAGTGGGCGACCCTGATGAAGGCGAGCCGCTTCTGGGATTTCCTCTTCGTGTACTCGAACTATCACCTCGAGCATCACTACTTCCCCCGCGTGCCCTTCTACAACCTGCGCAAGGTGCACATGCGCCTGCGGCCGCTCTACGATCGCCTGGGGCTCAAGCCGCACACCTACCGTGAAATCGTCTGGCAGTGGTTCGTGCTCAATCGGGCGCCGCATACGGACTGGGAACATGCGAGCGTCCCGCCGAGCCCGCCTTCGCCGGTCAGCCGCGAGGAACACCGGTCGGTGCCGACGCCTCCGCGCTCCGGCCAGGTGGCAGCGCGCGTCGTCACGCGCTAGCAACCAGCGCGATCGACACGTGTAGCAGATAAC
>DASTLK010000613.1:0-5205 GCA_035715025.1 Vicinamibacteria bacterium | reverse complement strand
CGTACGTTGCGCCAGTACTCCTCGCGCAGGGCGGGGATCTTCTCGAGCGCGGTCTTGAGGCCATCGGCGGAGCGCGCCATCCCGCAGTACTCCCACATCACCTTTCCGAGCTCGCGGTGGAACGAGTCCACCGTGCGCTGCCCGTTGATGGACAGCAGCTTCGTCACCCGGGTGGCCACCGCCGCCTCCGCTTCGCGGAAGGCCGGATGATCCGGCCCCACCTTGGGCAGGTCGGAGGTGGCCAGGTAATCGCCGATCGTGTACGGGATCACGAAGTACCCGTCGGCCAGCCCCTGCATGAGCGCGCTGGCCCCCAGCCGGTTGGCCCCGTGGTCGGAGAAGTTCGCTTCGCCCAGCACGTGCAGGCCGGGGATCGTGCTCATGAGGTTGTAGTCGACCCACAGGCCGCCCATCGTGTAGTGGATGGCGGGGTAGATGCGCATGGGAACCTTGTACGGGTTCTCGTCGGTGATGCGCTCGTACATGTCGAAGAGGTTGCCGTACTTTTCCCCGATCACGGGGGCCCCGAGGCGCTTGATGGCGTCCGCAAAGTCCAGGTAGACGCCGTACCCGCCGGGACCCACGCCGCGCCCTTCGTCCGCGACCTGCTTGGCCGCGCGCGAGGCGATGTCGCGCGGCACCAGGTTGCCGAACGCGGGATAGCGCCGCTCGAGGTAGTAGTCGCGGTCCGCTTCCGGGATCTGGTCCGGCAGCCGGGTGTCGCCCTTCTTCTTCGGCACCCAGATGCGGCCGTCGTTGCGCAGCGACTCGCTCATGAGCGTGAGCTTGCTCTGGTGATCGCCGCTGACCGGGATGCAGGTGGGGTGGATCTGCGTGAAGCAGGGGTTCGCGAAGTACGCGCCCTTCTTGTAGGCGCGCCAGATGGCGGTCGCGTTCGCGCCCTTGGCGTAGGTCGCGAGGTAGAAGACGTTGCCGTAGCCTCCGCTGGCCAGGATCACGGCGTCCGCGACGTGCGACTGCACCTGGCCCGTGACCAGGTCGCGGGTCACGATGCCGCGCGAGCGGCCATCGATCACGACGACCTCCAGCATCTCGTGGCGCGAGTACATGGCGACCTTGCCCAGGCCGATCTGCTTCTCCAGCGCCTGGTAGGCGCCGAGCAGGAGCTGCTGGCCGGTCTGGCCGCGCGCGTAGAACGTGCGCGAGACCTGGGCGCCTCCGAAGGACCGGTTGGCCAGCGTGCCGCCGTACTCGCGCGCGAAAGGGACGCCCTGGGCCGCGCACTGGTCGATGATGTCGAGGCTGATCTCGGCCAGGCGATAGACGTTGGCCTCGCGGGAGCGGAAGTCCCCGCCCTTCACGGTGTCGTAGAAGAGCCGGAAGATGCTGTCGCCGTCGTTCTGGTAGTTCTTGGCCGCGTTGATCCCGCCCTGGGCGGCGATGGAGTGGGCGCGGCGCGGGCTGTCCTGGTAGCAGAAGCACTTCACGTTGTAGCCGAGCTGGGCCATGGTCGCGGACGCGGAGGCGCCGGCGAGGCCGGAGCCGACCACGATCACGTTGTACTTGCGCTTGTTGGCCGGGTTCACCAGCTTCATCTGGAAGCGGTGCTGGTCCCACTTCTTCTCGATCGGCCCGTCCGGCACCTTCGACGCGAGCGGCATCAGCGGACCACTCCGGGGTGCGCGGCCGTGCGCGTGTCGGCGCTGCCCTGCTCGCGCACGAGGCCGGTGAGCACCGCCACCGGGAAGGAGATGTTGCCGGCCAGGATCAAGAACGTGATGAACCCCGCGAACGCGTAGCGCAGGTGGTCGTAGCGGGGATGGCTCAGCCCGAGGGTCTGCATGAAGCTCCAGGCGCCGTGATAGAGGTGGAGGCCGAGGGCGAGCATGGCCAGGACGTAGAACCCCGAGACGAGCGGGCTTTGGAACCCGGTCACGAAGTTGTGGTACGCGTCGCCGTGGACGAAGTACGGATGGACGGCGTGGACCCCGAACGTGAAGTGCATCAGGTGGTAGACGATGAAGAGGAGAAGGATGACGCCGCTCCACCGCATCGTGCGCGAGGCGTAGCTGGACTCGCGCCGCTCGATCTCGCGATAGCCCACCGCCCGCGCGGCGTTGTTCATGACGGTCAGGCGCCAGGCCGACCAGATGTGCAGCGCCACCGCGATGAGCAGGCCTCCCCGCGCGACCCACAGCAGCGTCCCGTGGCCGAGGGCGCGCAGGGACGCAGCGTAGGCGTTGAACGCCTCCGGGCCCAGGTAGACCTGGAGGTTCCCGAGCATGTGGCCGATCACGAAGCCGAAGAGGATCACTCCCGTCAGGGCCATCACGATCTTGAGGCCGAGGGAGGACCGCAGGAAGCCCGGCGCCGGAGTCATGTCGAGAGCTCTCCTCGCTTTTTTAGTCAGGGGGGGCACTCACACATCGTCGGGTGGGTGTTCGCGACCCCCCCTGAAACCCCCCTCGCAGCGCCGCCACCGCTGCGCGGCGCCGGCGTGCTCTACGTACCCAACCAACTGATATCCAATTCTATCGGGCGCCAGCGAAAGGCGCGAATGCGTCAGGAGCCGGCGGCGGCGGCGAGGTCGCGGGGGGAGACGTGCGGCTTCTTGCGGAGGAGCTGGCGCAGCAGCACGCTCTGGAAGGTCGGCTCCTTGTAGATGCCGTGGTGGTCGGCGCTGCCGATGAAACTGCGCACCACCTCCGGATAGCCGGAGCCCGATTCGCAGTCGTCTGCGCCCGGAAGATGCGATCCGAGCACGCTGGCGCGGGTGACACGGCCGTCGCCGGCCTCGAACATGACGTCCGCTTCGTGCCGGTTGAGGGGCTCGAACCGGGGGAACGAGCCCTTCTTGTCGGGGACGATGCAGCGGGCCAGGGTCGGCATGCAGTCGCCCCCGATGGTGATGACCCGGACCGGGCACGACGTCCCGGGTACGACCGCCAGCGCGCGGTGGAAATCGCGCGCGCGCACGAGCACCGCGGCCAGGAACTCGTCGTAGGGGACCTTGTCGCGGTCGTCCTCCATGCCGCTGAGCCGGCGGATGGACGTGGAGCCGAACGGCCCCCAACCGAATCGCTCCCAGGTCGCGATGTCGTGCAGATCGGCCACGATCTCCTTCCCGGCGGCGTCGAGCAGCGCGGGCGCGCCTCGCGGCGGAATGATCTGGTACACGGACGGCATGCGCGCGATCACGGACGCGGCCAGGGTGGTGTACGAGAGGCCGACGCGATTGCCGTAGAGCATCGCCTCCAGCGAGTGGATGCTGCCCGCGTTGGGCACCGCCACCAGCACCATGCTGTTGATGCGGCGCGCCCCCGCCCAGGTGACGGGCATGCCCGGGTGCGGCTCGGCGGTCCCATAACGGAGGTAGTAGCGGGCGATGAGGCCGCCCATGCTGTGGCCGACGATGTTGAACCGCGTGTCGTGATCGCCGCGGGCGTCCGCCAGCGCCTCCAACGTCTCGTCCAGGCGCCGCACCGACTCGACGAGGTCCCGCCGCCAGTCGAACGCGAAGACGTGATGCACGAGGCCCTTGCCCCCCGTCTTCCGGGCCGGCTCGAAACCCGCCGCCTCCAGCAGCTCCAGCAGGTCGTAGTACTCGGTGAACCCGAACATCCGCGGCAGGCGGTGCTCGGTGCCCAGCAGCGAGCCCGGCCGCAGCTCGTCGCGGCTCTCGCTCAGGGGGAGGACGAAGGGCAGGCTCAGGTTGTACTGGCCCACGGCGTTGCGGAGGTTGAGCCAGACGCGCGTCTCGTCTGGTTTCATCAGCCCGCTCCCCATGATGCCGGGGATGATGACCGTGGGCGGCACGTCGCCGTCCGCGAGTCCGGCCCTCCGGATCAGGCGCGGGTCGACGAGGCGTCGCCGCCGCCCCAGCGCGCTGAGCAGCACCATTCCCGCGCCGGCGGTGACGATGCCGGCGAGGAACGGCAGCGCCCAACGGGGCCCTTCCGGGGCCGCGCCCTTCTTCGACCTCATATCGAAATGATAGCCGCCCGGCCCGGCTTACTCGGCCGCGGAGCGAGCCTTGCGGAACTTCGCGGTTCCGCGGCCCTTGGTGGGGCTCACCACACCCGCTCCGCCCTTGCGGCGGCGCGCGTCCTGTCTGGGGTTGAGCCCTTTGGAATCGTGGAGTTGCGCTTGGGTGCCCGCGTCGGCTGCCGTCGTGCTGTTTTTCATGGGAGTCCTTCCTAGTGGAGGTCGTCACGCCGGCGGGAGGGAGGTTCGGCGGTCGCGCTCACCGGCGCCAGGGCCGGGATCTCGACGATGCGGATGGGCATGGCATCGGACAGCACCCGGCGCAGGAGGGGCATGGCCACGTTGAACACCGGGATCCCGGCGCTCGTTCGACCCTCGGGGGCCCCGCGGTGGGCGTGGCCGTGGAAGGCGACCGTGACTTCGTAGCGGTTGAGCGGTTCCTCGAGCCGGCTCGACCCGAGGAAGGGAAACAGCTCGCGCGGCTCGCCCTCGACCGTAGCTTCGATCGGCGCGTAGTGGAGCAAGGCGACCCGCTGCGGGGTTCGCAGCCGGGCCAGCGCGCGCTCCAGCTTGAGGGCCTCGCCCACGGCTTCGTGCACGAAAGACTTGGTGGCGGCCTCGCCCCAGGGTTCGAGGGTACGCCGGCCGAAGCCGCCGCCGAAGCCCTTCACGCCCGCGAAACCGACGCCGTCGACCTCGACGCTGTCCCCGTCGAGCATCTGCACGCCCGCCTCGACGAGGATCTTGACGACCTCCGCCTCGTGGCCGGACTCGCAGTCGTGGTTCCCGAGCACGCCCAGCACCGGGATCTTCACCCCGGAGAGCTCGCGTGCGAGCAGGTGCGCCTCCTCGGGAAGGCCGTAATCGGTGAGATCCCCGCCGAGGAGCAGCACGTCGGCCTGGGACGCCGCTTCCGTGAACAGCGAAGCCAGCCCTCCCGAGGGCGTGCGCGCGCAGTGCAGGTCCGCCACCGCGGCCAGTCGAATCGTCTCGCGCGGCGCGGTCATGGCTCGGGTTTGGTCTCCGTGGCGTCGGCCTCGATCGCGCGCGTCCAGAGCGCGATGTCGGCCGGACTCATCTTGATGCCGGGCTCGAGGCGGGCGTCGCGATATCCCCAGGGGCCGATGTCCACCAGGTACTGGGCCCGCGAGATCAGCGTCCCCTGGCAGGTACGGTCCGCCGGCGGCGTGGCTGCCGCCTCCGCCTGCAGGCGCCGCATGAGATCGTCGTGCACCTCACGAGGGACCTGCCTCCGCTCCG
>DASTLK010000612.1:0-3585 GCA_035715025.1 Vicinamibacteria bacterium | reverse complement strand
GTCGGGACGGCGACTGGGAACGATGGCTCATCTTCTTCTCCGACGCGGTACGGTTCACGGCCGAAGCCGCCGTTGTGACGGCGCGCGCGCTCGTCGGGCTCTTCAGCCACGACCGCGATCTGATCGCCGGGCTCGGACGATCCGCGGGTTCCGCTCTCCGTGTTCATCACGAGTTGCAGAAACGTCCCCTTTCCACCATCCCGTCTTTGGCGGCGACAACGAAGCTGACCACGCCGACCGTGGGCAAAGCGGTGGAAGGTCTGGTCGCCCTCAAAGTGGTTCGGGAGATCACCGGTCGACAGCGTGATCGCGTTTTCGCCTACACGCGCTATCTCGATCTCCTCAACGAAGGGACCGAACGATCCTGAGGCCGCGCGCCTACGTTCCCACCACCGACGCGATCCGCCGCAGCGCTTCCTGGATGTTCTCCATGCTGTTCGCGTACGAGAAACGCAGGTGCCCCTCGCCGAACTCGCCGAAGGCGGTGCCGCTGAGGCAGGCCACCCCGCCCTGGTCGAGCAGCTTGTCGGCCAGGGCCTTGCTCCCGTAACCGGTGCGCGTGATGTTGGGGAAGACGTAGAAGGCCCCCTTGGGCCGGGCACACGTGAACCCGGGAATGGCACGCAACCCATCCACGATGGCGTCGCGGCGACGGCGGAACTCCGCCACCATCGCGTCTACCGAAGACTGGTCGCCGCGCAGGGCCTGCACGGCCGCGAGCTGGCTGAAGGTCGCCGTGCACGACGTGGCGTTGGTCTGGAGCTTGGCCACTACCTGCGCCATGGGGGCGGGCATGATCCCGTACCCCAGCCGCCATCCCGTCATGGCGTAGGTCTTGGAGAAGCCGTCGAGGACGATGGCCAGCGACTCCATTCCCGGCATGCCCGCGATCGACTTGTGCCCCGTGTCGTAGAGGATGCGCGAGTAGATCTCGTCCGAGAGGACAGGCACGTTGTACTTGGCCGCCACCTCCGCGATTGCGCGCAGCCCGCTCTCCGGGATGATGCCTCCGGTCGGGTTGTGGGGATCGTTCAGGATGATGAGGCGCGTCTTGGGACCCACGCGGTCGCAGAGCTGTCCCACGTCGAGGGTGAACGCCTTCTCCTCCAGCAGCCGCACCGGTACCGGGATGCCGCCGATGTACCGGATCATCGACTCGTAGATCGGGAAGCCGGGATTGGGATAGAGGACCTCGTCGCCTTCGTCCACGAGGGCGAGGATCACGAAGAACATGATCGGCTTGGCGCCGGGCGTGACCACGACCATCTCGGACGTCGCGCGCACGCCGCGCCGCCGCGTCGAGTCCTGCGCGATCGCCTCCCGCAGCTCGGGCAGGCCGGCGGACGGACCGTAGTGGGTGGCGCCGCCGCGAAGGGCGGCGATGGCGGCCTCCGTGATGTGGCCGGGCGTGTCGAAGTCGGGCTCGCCGATCTCGAGGTGGACGACGTTGCGGCCCTGCGCCTCCAGGGCGCGCGCGCGCACGAGGACCTCGAACGCGGTCTCCGTTCCCAGCCGCGCCATCCGCTGCGAAAGCCTCACGTGGGAAACTTTATCGCGAACGGCGCGGGCCAGGCAGCCGACCAGGAGCGCGGCGCCCGCGCAGCGGGCGGCGCAGCGGTGGGGGGTTTCAGGGGGGGCCGCGAATGCCCATCGGGATGGTACGTGAGTGCCCCCCCTGAGATAAGTTACTCGTGTGAGAACACGATTCTTCCTTGTGTCGGCGCTGGCCGTCGCTCCGGCCATCTTTCCGTACGACGCGCCGTCGCCCAGTCCGCGGCCCGGCGCCAGCGCCGCGCCCGCCGCGACGACCTACCGGCTGGAGGACCCGCTCCCCTTCGACCCCGCCGTCCGTCGCGGCCGGCTGCCGAACGGGATGTCCTACTACATCCGACGCAACGCGCGGCCCGAGCACCGGGTGGCGTTGCGGCTGGCCGTCAATGCCGGCTCCGTCCTCGAGCAGGAGGACCAGCGCGGCCTCGCCCACCTCCTCGAGCACATGGCCTTCAACGGCAGCAAGCACTTCGCCCCCGGCGAGCTCGTCGGGTTCCTGGAGTCCATCGGCGCGCGCTTCGGCGCGGACGCCAATGCGTACACCAGCTTCGACGAGACGGTGTACATCCTCGAGGTGCCCAGCGACCGCAGCGGCCTCGTGGAGAAGGGTCTCACCGTCCTCGCCGACTTCGCGGGCGGCTGGACGCTGAGCAAGGACGAGATCGACAAGGAGCGCGGGGTCGTGCTGGAGGAATGGCGCCTGGGCCAGGGCGCGAACTCGCGCCTGCAGCGCCTGCAGTTCCCCATCCTCATGCACGGCTCGCGTTACGCCGAGCGCCTGCCCATCGGCGATCCCGACGTCATCAAGAGCTCGGACCCCGCCCGGCTGCGCGCGTTCGCGCGCGAATGGTATCGGCCGGACCGCATGGCGGTGGCGGTGGTCGGTGACGTGGATCCGGTCAAGGCCGAGCGCTGGATCCAGGACAAGCTGGGCGAAGTCCCGGCGGCCGCGCCCGGTGCCACGCGTCCCGTCTACGACATCCCCAGCCACCCCGAGACGCTGGTCAGCGTCGCCACCGATCCCGAGGCCCGCGTGTCCGGCGTCTCCGTCATCTTCAAGCATCCCAAGCTTCCGGAGGGCCGGGTCGGTGATTACCGGCGCAGCCTGGTCGAGACGCTGTTCCACTCCATGGTGAACTCGCGTCTGGCCGAGATGGCGCGCCGCGGGGACGCGCCCTTCCTGGGCGCGTCGTCCTCGGGCGGCACGATCGGCCGCGATACGGACACGGAGGTGCTGGGCGCCGTCGTCGCCGACGGCGGCATCGCGGCCGGCCTGCGCGCCCTGCTCACGGAAGCGGAGCGCGTGCGCCGCCACGGCTTCGCGCCCGCCGAGCTGGACCGCGCGCGCCGCGAGCTGCTCGCCCAGTACGAGCGCGCCTGGCAGGAGCGGGACAAGAGCGAGAGCAGCTCGTACGCCCGGGAGTACGTGTCCAACTTCCTCACCGGCGAGCCCAGCCCCGGGATCGACGTCGAGCTGGCGCTGGTGCGGCAGTTCCTGCCCACCATCACCCTCGACGAAGTCCGCGACGTCACCCTGCGCGACATCCACGAGGACAGCCGCGTCGTCCTGGCCGTCGCCCCCCAGAAGGAGGGCGTGGCCGTGCCCACGGAGGCGGAGGTGCGCGGCGTGCTGACGTCGGTGACGCAGGTCGCGGTCACGCCATGGGAAGACCGCACGGCGGGCCGCCAGCTCCTCGAGAAGCCTCCCGCCGGCGGCACCGTGGTGTCGCGCCGGAAGATCGACCCGCTCGGCATCACGGTGCTGACGCTCTCGAACGGCGTCGAGGTCTGGCTCAAGCCCACCGACTTCAAGAACGACCAGGTCGTCTTCGGCGCCGACGCGTTCGGCGGGGCCTCGCTCGCCGCTCCCGAGCACGTGGTGGAGGCGCTGCTCTCGCCCGTCGCCGTGGGCGAGATGGGCGTGGGGGGGTTCACGCCGGTCGAGATCGAGAAGCTGCTGGCGGGCAAGCTCGCTGAGGTCTCACCGGAGGTCCAGCACTACACCCACGGCATCTCCGGCTCCAGCACGCCCGC
>DASTLK010000611.1:0-7384 GCA_035715025.1 Vicinamibacteria bacterium | reverse complement strand
TCGTTCTCCTCATCGCCTGCGCGAACGTGGCGAACCTGCTGCTGGCCGCGGGCGCGGCTCGGCAGAAGGAGCTGGCGCTGCGCGCGGCCACCGGAGCCGGCCGCGGCCGTCTGGTGCAGCAGCTCCTCACGGAGAACCTGGTCCTGTCTCTCGTCGGATGCGGCTGCGGCCTGATCCTCGCTTTCTGGGGGACCCGTCTCTTCGCCCTCATCGTCCCCACCGGCTTTCCCGAGTTGCTCCGCGACGTCCATGTCGACGGCCGCGTCCTCGCCTTCGCTCTGGCCGTGTCCGTCGGCTCGAGCCTCGTCTTCGGCCTCCTGCCTGCCTTGCGCGCCTCGCGCGTCGATCTCAACGACGTGTTGAAGGAGGGAGGCCGCGGCGGAAGCGGGGCGCGCCGGCGGGGCCGCTCCGCCTTGCTCGTGGCCGAGGTCGGCCTTTCGATGGTCCTCCTCGTGGGCGCGGGCCTGATGATGCGCGCCTTCCTGCACGAGCAGAAGGCCCTGCCCGGCTTCGACACGCGGAACCTGCTCACCGCGGACATCCTTCTCGGGGGGACGAAGTACTTCGACAAGACGCCGCAGGACATGAACGTCGTGACGCCCGACGTGGAGATCTTCTACGACCGTGTGCTCGAGCGCGTGCGCGCCATCCCGGGCGTCGAGCGGGCGGGAATCGCGAGCCGGCTTCCGTTCGAAGTGTGGACGCATCCCTTTACCGTCCTCGGGCGGCCCGCGCCCGAGCCGGGCAAGGAGCCGCAGGCCGATTTCAACGAGGTCGACGCCCAGCTCCTCCCGACGCTCGGCATCCGGCTGCTGCGCGGCCGGATGATCGAGGAGCGCGACGTCGCCTCCACGCCCTGGGTGGCGGTGGTCAACAAGACGTTCGCGGATCGCCACTTCCCCGGAGCCGATCCCGTCGGCAAGGCCATCCGCTTCTCGATCGGACCCGGCGGCGACAAGTGGACGGTGCAGGAGCCGCAGCCCCGCGAGATCGTGGGCATCGTGGCCGACGTGACCTACCCGAGCTTCTTCCACGAGACTCCGGCCGCGGCCTACGTGCCCTTCCGGCAGCACGTGTCGCAGTACGGTCGCGAGGACGAATGGATCCACACCCGCAAGTCCCTGGTCGTGCGGGCGGCGGTGGACCCGATGACCCTCGTGCACTCGATCGAGGGCGCCGTGCGCGAGGTGGATCGCGACCAGGCCGCGCACGACTTCATGACCATGGACCAGCGGGTCGCGAGCTCCCCTTCCGTGACGAACAGCCGCTTCTTCGCTTCGCTCTTCACGACGTTCGGGGTCCTGGCCGTGATCCTGGCCATGGTCGGCGTCTACGGCGTGATGTCCTGGGTCGTGAGCCAGCGGACGAGCGAGTTCGGCATCCGCATGGCCCTCGGCGCGCGGGCCCGTGACGTGGTGACCATGCTGCTCGCGCAGTCGCTGCGGCCGATCCTGGTCGGCCTGGTCCTCGGTGCGGCCGGCGGGTACGGCCTGAGCCGTGCCCTCAACGCCATGTTCTGGCAGATGACGGCGGCCGACCCCGTGGTCTTCAGCGCCATCGCCGTGCTGATGCTGGCGGCCGCCCTGGCCGCGGCCTGGGTACCCGTCCACCGCGTCACCCGCATCGATCCCCAACAGGCGCTACGGTACGAGTAGCGGACTGACCGTCGCCTGACAACCGGCGGCGGACGCTGGGGCAAGATAGGGCACCGTGGCCCGCCCCGCGACCGGTCTGTTCGCGCTCCTCTCCGTGACCCTCGTGGCGTTCGGGTGGGTGGCCGACCGCGCGCTCGAAGGGCAGATGCGCCGTGCCCAGGACGAAGCGGAGAAGGCGGCGACGGAGACCGCTCGCCTGACCGCGCTCTCCGTGCGAGCAGCGCTGGCCTCTTTCGAGCAGCGCGTGCTGTCGCAGACGGCGTCCCCGGGCGCGTTCACGGAGCGGCTCGCGGCGGAGCCGGCCGCGGCCGTCCCGCCGCCGGGAAGCCGGCCGTATCGGCGGCGCCCGCGCGCGGAGCTGGCCAGGCTGCTGAGCGCGACGACGAGCAGCCCCAGCGGCCTGCCGGAGGCCGTCCTGGCGCGCCTCGCCCTGGGCGACGCGGCCGCGGTCTCCGTCGCCGGTGAGCCGTCGCCCCCCGACGTGCCCGCGCGGCTGCTCGAAGGGACGTTGCCCGTCCGGCCCGACGATCTCCCCTTCCTCGCGCACGCGCTCGGCGTCGGGTCCGATGCGAGGGTCGGCCGCCTCCAGGAGAGGCTCCGCGCCGCCCCCGCTGCCGTCACCCTGCCGCGCGCGCCGGCGTTCCAGCGCGTCCGTCGCGGGCCGGCGGTGGAGGGCTGGACCGTCGACGGCCTCCAGCGCGCGCACTATGAGGTCAAGGTCGCCGCGCTGCTGGCGATGGCGCGTGTCTCGAGCCATGCGATCGCCAGCGAGGACGGGGCCGCCACTCCCACGGCCACGGCCGCGGCCGCCGACGTGCCCGATGTCCCGGCCCTCGCCCTGCGGGTCCCCATCCTGAACAAGGATGCGTCCCGGCTGCGCGTCCTTCGCGGCGCCCTCTGGCTGGCCATCGGCGCGTCGATCGCGTGCCTCTTCGCCGTGCGACGGGCGCTGGCCGCGGAAGCGAGCGCGACCGCGCGGGAGAAGAGGTTCCTGGCCAGCGTCACCCACGAGCTGCGCACGCCCCTCACGGCCATGCGTCTGTTCGGCGAGCGGCTCGCGGAGGGACGGGGTGACCCGCGCGAGTACGGCGCGCTCGTGGCGGAAGAGAGCGAGCGCCTCGAAGCGCTGGTCGAGAAGGTGCTGGCGGCGACGCGCGCGTCGGAGCGCCCCCGTTTCGCGCCCGTGGAGCCCGAGGAGCTGATGCGCTCCGCGGTCACGCTCGTCGGGCCGCGAGCCGAGCGGCGGGAGGTGACGCTCACCTGCCGCGCGACCACTCCCCTGCCGACCGTGACCTGGGATGCGGAAGCCGTCCGCCGCGCCCTGCTCAACCTGCTCGACAACGCGATCAAGCACGGCCGTCAGGGCGGGAACGTCGAAGCCGGAGCGTTCGCGGACGGCGAATCCGTCTGCCTCTCCGTCGCCGACGACGGTCCGGGCATCGGCCGCCGCGAGCGCGCGGACCTCTTCACACGCTTCTTCCGCGGCCGGACGGAGGCACCGGGCACGGGCCTGGGGCTGCACTTCGCGGAGCAGGTCGCCCATGCGCATGGCGGCCGGGTGGACCTCGTGAGCGAGGAGGGACGCGGCTGCGTCTTCACCCTCCGTCTTCCCGCCCATCCGCCGGCGGCCCCGGCCGCCGCGGCCGTGGAGGGGCCGGCGTGAGCGCGCGCGTTCTGGTCGTCGAGGACGAGCCGGCGCTCGCGCGCGGGCTCGGCGACCATTTTCGCGACGAAGGCTACGACGTGCGCATCGTGGGGCGCGGAGACGAGGCGGTGCCCGCGGTCCGCGACTTCCGGCCGCAGCTCGTGGTGCTGGACGTCCTCCTGCCGGGGCGCTCCGGGCTCGACGTCCTGCGCGAGCTCCGCGCGGCCGGGGACCGTGTGCCCATCCTCATGCTGACGGCGAAGGGCGAGGTCGTGGACCGCGTGGTCGGCCTCGAGCTCGGAGCCGACGACTACCTGGCCAAGCCGTTCGCCTTGCGCGAGCTGCTCGCCCGCGTGCGCGCCTTGATGCGGCGCGCCCAGGGCGGCCCCACGGCCGAGCCGGAGGAGTTCACCGTCGGGAGCGTCCATTTCGACCTGCGCGGCATGACCGCGCGCGGGCCCCACGGCCCCCTCGACCTGACGCCTCACGACATCCTGGTCTTGAAGGTGCTCGCCTTGCGACGCGGCGAAGTGGTGCCGCGCGTGGACATCGTCGAGGAGGTCTGCGGGCTCGAGTCCGAAGCCACGCTGCGCAAAGTGGACAACCACGTGATGGCGTTGCGCCGGGTCCTGGGTGACGATCCCCGCCGCCCGCGCTGGCTCCACACCGTTCGCGGCCATGGCTATCGCCTGGCGCGCGCCGACGGAGACTGACGTGAGGCCGACGAGCGCGACACGCGGGATCGGCATCCTCCCCATGCCAGGCACCCCGTCGGGGCCGATGGCAAGGAGGAATCGAATGAAGTCATCCCACACGCCTCACGTCCTGCTGACGATGCTCGTGGCGGCCACGCTCGTGGCCGCGCCCTCGCTCCGCGCGCAGGTGGCGACGGCGCCGCCGCCGCTGCTCGATCTCATGGCTCAGGGCAAGATGGAGACGGACCTCGGCCACTACGATGTCGCCATCCGCGCCCTGGCCTCGATCGTCGATTCGCCGGAGGCGCCCCCCGCCTTCCGTCTGGAAGCGCTGGTCCGGCTCGGCGTGGCCCGCCGGGCCGCCGGCGATGCCGAGGGCGCCTTCCAGGCGTTCGAGAGCGCCGCCCATTCGCCGGCCCTCGATGCGGACTCGAAGGCGCTCCTCGTGCAGGCCCTCGGCGGCGCCATGCCGGGCGCGAAGCGGTGGGCGGAGATCTGGCCGCGCGTGTCCTTCGCGGTCGATCGATCGCGGCCGAAGCCGCGGACGCTGGCCGTCGTCTGGCCGGACGCGGCCGCCAGCCCGACGCAGAAGGGTGAATCGCTCACGGTCAGCTTCACGGATGCCGATCTCGGCGACATCTTCCGCCTCATCGCCGACATCAGCGGCCTGAACGTGGTCGTATTCCCTGGCGTGCACGGCAAGGTCACGCTCCAATCGCACGACGAGCCCTGGGACCGGATCCTCGAACGCGCCCTCTCTCCCAACGGGCTCGCCTGGGAGCGCGAGGACAACGTCGTCCTCATCGCCCCGCCGGAGCAGCTCCCACCCGCACGGACGTTCGGCGGTCGCCGTGTCGCGGTCGACTTTCGCGACAGCGAGCTGCGGAAGACGCTGGCGGAGATCGCGGCCCTCGGCGAGTGCACCGTGGACATCGATCCGTTCGTGGCCGGCCATGTGACGATCCGCCTGAACCAGGTCCGCTGGGATCAGGCATTCGATATCATCGTGCGCGTGAACGGCCTGGACTGGACACAGGACGGCCCGTCCCTGAAGGTGTTCCCGAAGGGGCAGTAGACCGAGGTAGCATCGCGACCGCCCCGATGCCTGCGCCACACGGTCGCTTGTCACGCCGCGCCTTCCTGCAGGCCACGGCCGTCGGCGCGCTGGTGGGACCGGCGCTCGCCGCCGTCACGTCCGCGCCCGACGGCCAGTCCTCGCCCGGTGAGCTTGCCACGCTCGCCGCCCGGCTCCTCGAGACGTGGGGTCGAGCGCTGCTCCGCTTCCAGGTGCCGGCGCCGAACGATCCGGCCTTCGTCGGCGGGCTGCTGTGCCCGGCCTGCGCGCGCATCCACGGCCGGGTGGGCGACACCGTCTATCCCTTCCTGCGCCTGGCGCGCACGACCGGCGACGCGCGCTTCGTCGACGCGGCCCGGCTCGTCTTCGACTGGATGGAGAACGTCAGTCGCGACGACGGGAGCTGGGTGAACGACCCCTCCAGCGACTGGCGCGGGACCACCGTCTTCGCCGTGATCGCCCTCGGCGAGGCACTGCGCCGCCACGGCGACCTGCTGCCCGCCCCGGACGCGGCGCGTCTGCGCGATCGAATGGCGCGCGCGGCGCGCTTCCTCGACGGGTTCATCACCCCGACCGTCGGCAACGTGAACTACCGTATGTCGGCGCCACTCGCCTTCGCCCTGGCCGCGGAGGTCCTCGGCGAGCCGCACTATCGCGAGCGGGCCCGCGACTGCGCGACGCTCGTGCGCGCGAGCGTCCTGTCCAGCGGGCTCGTGTTCGGCGAAGGCCATCCGGGCGATCGCGTGAGCCCGCGCGGCTGCCGCGCCGTCGACCTCGGATACGATGTCGAGGAGTCGCTGCCGAACCTCGCGTCGTACGCGGCGCTGTCCGGCGACCGCGAGCTGCTCGCGCTGGTGGCGAGGTCGCTGCGCGCGCATCTCGAGTTCATGCTGCCGGACGGCGGTTGGGACAACAGCTGGGGCACGCGCAACTACAAGTGGACGTACTGGGGCAGCCGGACGTCGGACGGCGCCGGGCCGGCGCTGCTCATCGCCGCCGCCGGTGAGCCAATGTTCCCGGAAGCGGCCCTGCGCAACCTTCGGCTCCTCGAGCGCTGCACGCACGACGGGCTCCTGCACGGCGGTCCGCACCTCCACCTCTCAGGGCAGCGGCCCTGCCTGCACCACACGTTCTCCCACGCGAAGGCGCTGGCGGCGATGCTCGATCACGGCATCCCCTCCGCGAGCGGCGCGCTCCTCCCGCGCGAGACGGCGCACGGAGTGCGTCACTACCCCGATATCGACACCTGGCTCGTGGCCCGCGGACCGTGGCGCGCCACGATCACCGCGAGCGACTGGCAGTACGTTCCCGAGGGCCATGCCAGCGGTGGGGCCCTGAGCCTGCTCTGGCACGATCGGGTGGGACTGCTCTCCTGCGCGAGCATGACCCGCTATCAGCTGGTCGAGCCGAACAATCAACCCCTCCATGCGCAGACCACGATGCCGCTCACGCCCCGGCTGGAGGCGACGGTCGGCGAGACCGTGTACTGCAGCCAGAACGACGCGACGGCGACGGTCGAGAGCCGCGAGGGCGACGGCGGGTTCGAGCTCGTGGCGACCGGCGTCCTGCGTAACGGCGCGCAAGAGGCCGGGCCGTCGGCGACCTCGTTCCGCCTCGCCTACCACTTCACGGACCGCATGATGCAGATCCGAGCGCGCATCGACGGTGGCGAGGGAGGCGTCCGGCTCATCCTGCCCGTCGTCGCCGCGAGCGACGAGCCGTTCAAGGTTCACGCCGACGGCGCGGTCCTGATCGAAAAGCGCGGCGGAATCGTGCACATCGTCTCGACGCGTGCGCTGGGCGCGGTCCCTTCGGAGCGAGTCTTCAACCACGTGCCGGGCGTGCAGGCCCTGGTGCTGAGCATCGAAATGGCACAGCATGAGGAGGCCATGATGGAGGTCACGATCGCATGAAGCTCGTCACTGCCGCCCTGGCCGCAACGTTCGTCGTACTCACCGGTCCCATCGCCGGCGCCCAAGAGCTGGCGTCCCGCCTGTTCCTGGCCGCCGATCGCGATCACGACGGCGTGCTCACGCGGGCCGAGCTCCAAACCACGCTGGAAGGCTGGGCGGCCCTGACTCCGGAGCAGCTTCCGGACGGGCTCGAGGACGCGCTGCCGCGCTTGCCCCAGAACCAGACGCCGAAGCCCGCGGACGTGCAGGCCATGGTGGCCGCGTTGCCCGACAAGGCGCCGGTGAAGCCGCGCCAGCCCCGGCGCGTGCTCGTGCTCGGGAGAGCCGCCGGCTACGTCCATTCGTCGATCCCGCTGGCCGCGCGCACCATCGAGGAGATGGGCCGCAAGACGGGCGCCTGG
>DASTLK010000610.1:0-11277 GCA_035715025.1 Vicinamibacteria bacterium | reverse complement strand
TCACCGCGGACACGAACGTCGCCAGCCCCTTCCGTGATCGCGTGTACATCGCTTGGGACGCCGCGGCCGGCGGCTCCATCGGAGGCGGCATCCGCGTCGCCGCATCCGCGGACGGCGGCGCGACCTTCACCGTGAATCGTGCCGACGAGCCGAGTGGCCCCGGACGATCGATCGGGGCCGTCCCCTTCGTCGGACCCGGCGGCGAGCTCTACGTGGCCTGGAACGACTACGCGGCCAACACGATCGCGTTCAATCGCTCCTTCGATGGCGGAGCCACCTGGGGACAGGAGGGGCTCATCGCGTCGAAGCGCATCCCCTTCGACATCGCGATCCCCGCGGAGTCGTTCCGCGCGGCCCTCGTGTATCCCGCGTGCGACACCGACCGTTCGACGGCAGCGCATCGCGGTCGTCTCTACTGCTCGTGGATGGATCTGACCGACGCGGGGACCACGGACATCCTGCTGTCGTTCTCGGACGACCAGGGCGCGCACTGGTCGTCGCCCGCGGGCGTCGGCGACCGGCTCACTGCTCCCGCGGACCGGTTCAACCACTGGCTCTCCGTGGACCCGGTTTCGGGCGCGGTGACCGTGTCGTACTACGACACGCGCAACGACCGTACCGGCGCTCGGTACGAGACGGACGTCTATCTCGCGCGCTCCGCCGATGGCGCCGGCTCCTGGAGCCCGGACGCACGCGTGACGACCGCCCGCTCCAACGAGCACGACTGCGGCGGGGTCTTCCCGTGCAGCGGCATCAACTACGGCAACCAGCAGGGCGATTACGAAGGCCTGGTCTCCTACGGTGGCGTGTCCCATCCCATCTGGACGGACAGCCGCCTCCAGCTCGCCCCCGCCACCGGCTGCTCGCGCGGCCTGGCCATGGAGGAGGTCTTCACCGCCACCGTCCGCTAGAACGGCGCCGTGCGGACGAGCGGCCGGCCCGGCCGCTCGTCCGTCATGTGCCCCCCGTCGAGCACGACGCGCCCGTTCACCACGACGTGCTCCACGCCTTCCGAGTAGACGTTCGGCACTTCGAACGTCGCCACGTCGCGGATCCGTTCCGGATCGAAGACGACGACGTCCGCGGCCAGGCCCGGCCGCAGCAGCCCGCGATCGGCGAGGCCCATGCGCCGGGCCGGCAGCGACGTCATCTTGCGCACCGCTTCCTCGATGGAGAACAGCTTCACGTCGCGCGCGTAATGGCCGATCACGCGCGGCATCGTCCCCAGCGCACGGGGGTGATGCTTGCTCGCACCGAAGGGCCCGTCCAGGGAGAAGCCGCCGGCATCGAGGTCGATGGCGACCCACGGCCGGCGCAGCGCGTACTGCAGGTCGTCCTCGTTCATCGAGAAGCGGGCCACGAACACGTTCGCGCGGTCCGCCTCCACCAGGTCGACGAGCGCGTCCTCCGGCGACTTGCCCATCTCCGCCGCCACCTGGGAAAGCCGCTTGCCCGTCCATTTCTGCAGCGACGGGTCGAGCACGGAGACGATGAGGATGTCCTCCGGCGGGCGTCCCTTCCAGCCGTCCCATTCCCCGCCGTGGCCGCCGCGGATCTCGGCCAGGATGCGCGCGCGCTGGGCGGGATCGTGGAAGCGCTTGATCATCGCGTCCACTCCGCCCGCCTGCGCCCATTGGGGGACGGTGGCTTCGAGACCGTTGCCGCTGGCGACGTATGGATACATGTCGGCGGTCACGTCGAGACCCTCCGCGCGCGCCTGCTCGATCCGCGCCACGACGTCCTTCATGTGGCCCCAGTTCAAGCGTCCGGCCACCTTGAGGTGCCAGATCTCGACCGGGATCTTCGCCTCGCGTCCGATGGTGATGGCCTCGTCGAGCGCGTCCATCTCGTGGCTGCCCTCGTCGCGGATGTGCGAGGCGTAGACACCGCCATGGCGCGCGGCCACGCGCGCGAGGGCGACCAGCTCCGGCGTGCGCGCGTAGGAGCCGGGGGGATAGATGAGCGCGGTCGAGAGGCCCAGCGCGCCCTGCTCCATCGCCGTCTCGACCAGCCCTTCCATACGCCGTATCTGCTCCGCCGTGGGCTGCGCGTCCTCCGAGCCGAGCACGACCTGGCGGACCTGGGCCGCGCCCACGAACGACCCGAGGTTGATGGCGGGCCGCGCGCGGCGGAGCGCGTCGAAGTAGCCGCGGAAGTCCGTCCAGTCCACCTTGATGCCGTAGGTTTCGAGCCAGGCCCGCTGGTCCTTGAGCGTCGCCTCGTTGACCGGGGCCGCGGAGCCGCCCTCGCCGGTGATCTCCGAGGTGATGCCCTGGCGGATCTTCGACTCCGCGCGGTTGTCGGCGAGCAGGTTCATCTCCGACTGCCCCAGCATGTCGATGAAGCCCGGCGCCACCATGTGGTCGCGGGCGTCGATCCGGCGGACCGCGGCGGCCTGGGAGAGATCGCCCACCGCGACGATGCGGTCGCCCTTGATCCCGATGTCCGCCCGGAACCAGGGAGCGCCCGTGCCGTCCACGATGCG
Source organism: Vicinamibacteria bacterium (assembly GCA_035715025.1). GTDB lineage: Bacteria > Acidobacteriota > Vicinamibacteria > Fen-336 > Fen-336 > AA29. The sequence goes on along the minus strand of DASTLK010000610.1, from coordinate 8,792 downwards.
GCCGCCCGCGATGACGAGGTCGAACCCCGACGGCGTCTCGGACCGGACGGCCGCTACCGCCAGCATCACTCCCCCTGCCATCATCGCCACCCGGATCCTGTTCATCGCGCGCTCCTCGTTGGGCGAAGGATAGAACGAACGCCGGCATCCGAGTAGACTCCGCGCCATGAGCGCTCCTCCCGTCTCGGCTGCCGGCGGGCCGTGGCCGAAGGACGACCCCTCGCTCCCTCCGGATCACGGAGCCCTGCCCGCCTGGGACGTCGCCGAGCTGCCCGCGCCGCTCCCCTACGGGATGCGCAACGCGCTCAAGGTCATCGGCCCGGGCGCGGTCATGGCCGCGACCTCGATCGGCGGGGGCGAATGGCTCGTCGGACCGGCGATCGCGGTCAAGTACGGCACCGACATCTTCCTCATCGCCACCGCGGCCATCGTGCTGCAGGTCCTCTTCAACCTGGAAGGCATCCGCTACACCCTCTATACCGGCGAGCCCATCTACGGCGGGATCATGCGGCTGCGCCCCGGTGGCCGCTTCTGGGCGGGCTTCTACTCCGTCATCGGCTTCTTCCAGCTCGGGTGGCCGGCGCTCGCCGGCAGCGCGGCGGCAGCGCTGTTCGCGGCCTGGATGGGGCGGATGCCGGGTGCGCCGGACCAGGGCACGCAGGGGTGGATCACCATCGCGCTGATCCTCGTCGTGGTGCTCATCCTGTCCTTCGGCGGCACCATCGAGCGGATGCTGGAGTACTTCGCCTGGACGATGCTCGGCGTCGTCTTCCTGTTCCTGATCTCGGTCAACGTGGCCTTCGTGCCCGCCGCCCACTGGTGGCGGACCTTCGTCGGATTCTTTCTCTTCTCCGGTCTTCCCCAGCCCATCGACTGGAGCCTCATTGGCGCCTTCGCCGCCACCGCCGGCTCCGGCGGCATGGGGAACCTCACCGTCACCAACTGGGTGCGCGACAAGGGCTTCGGGATGGGGAAGCTCGTGGGCGCGATCCCCAGCGCGGTCGGGGGCCATCGCGTGGCGCTCTCGCACGTGGGCAAGGTGTTCCGGGCCGAGGGCGACAACCTCGCGCGCTGGCGGGACTGGCTGCGCTACGTGCACCTCGACCAGATCTGGATCTGGGGCCTCTTCTGCTTCTTCGGGATGTACCTGAACGTCAATCTCGCCACCGCGATCATCCCGCACGGCACCGACCTGCAGGGGCTGGCCGCGGGCGCCTATCAGGCCCACTACCTGCGGCAGATCTGGCCCGGCTTCTGGTTCCTCACCCTCTTCAACGGGTTCTGGCTCCTCTTCAAGACCCAGCTCGGCAACACGGACATCCTGGTGCGCACGGTGACGGATGCGGTGTGGATGGCGCGTCACGCCGAGGGCCGGGAGCGCCTCGACATCCGCGGCCTGTACTACGGGATCCTGATCGCCTTCTCGCTCTGGAGCGTCATCGCGATCCGCCTGGCCTCGCCCTTCCAGCTCTTCAAGTTCCTGGCCAACATGGCCGGCGTCGTGCTGGCCATCGCCGGCGTGCAGATCGTGAGGGTCAACCGGCGGTTCCTGCCCCGGGCCCTGCGGCCGGCGCTGTGGCGCGAGATCGGAGTGCTCGGATGCTCCGCGTTCTACGCGTACTTCGCGTTCTACGCGATCCGCGCCTTCTTCCAGACCCTGCGCTGAGCCCCGCGCGGGGAAGCCGCGTCGGCTAACCGGGCGGCCGCGTACCCGTGGGCAGCGGATGGTCCGCGGCGTCGCCCTTCGCCCACCAGCCGGCGTCGCGCGAGCGGCCGTCGCGATCGATGGCGTAGTACTCGAAGCGGTCGCGGGTGAGCCTCACGTACAGGAAGTGATAGAAGCCTCCGCCCGCCGCGACGTAGCCGGGCTGATCCTTGAACTCGTACGCGCTGCGCCCTCCGCCGCCGGACACGAAGTAGCGGATGCCGTCCTGGGGCACCATGCGCGCGTAGAAGTGGTTGTGGCCCGCGAGCACCGCGTCCACGCCGTGCTTCTTGAGGATGGATCCGAGCTGCTGCCCGAGCAGGAGCTCGCGGGCGTGGCCCTCCTGCAACGGGATGAAGATGAAATACTTCAAGGGGACGGAGGGCGAATGGATGGGATGGTGCATGATCACCATCTTCCAGCGCGCGTTCGAGGCGGACAGCGCCCGCTCCAGCCACTCGACCTGCGGGATGTCCGTCTGGAGGGGCGACAGCTTGCTCTGCGAAGTGCGCAGCGTGTTGGAGTCGAGGACGAAGACCTCGGCCAGCGGCGCGGCCGCGGAGTCCGTGCGCACGGAGTAGTACCGCTGGCCCCCCACGTAGCCGAAGGAGGGATGCGTGAGCTGTGCCTTCACGTCGCAGCGCAGGATGTCCCAGCGGTAGGCGTCGGCGTCCGCGGGCAGGCGATCGATCACCGTCGTCCGCGCCCCGCAGAACGACACGTCGTGGTTGCCCAGGGCCGAGTGGAAGATCGTGCCCTTGTCCATCAGCGGCTTGTACACCTGGTCGAATCGGGGCCCGAAGTCCTCCCGGCTCCCGCGCTCGTAGATGTTGTCCCCCAGCATGAAGGTCATCGCGATGGGCAGCCGCAGCATCTGATCGCGCACCGCGCGCTGGCTGGACGTGCCGGAGCCGGCGTCGCCGATGAAGGCCAGGCGGAGTTCCGGCGCCTGGCCGCGCAGCGACGTCGCGGCCAGGACGACCAGGACGAAGACGGTGGCCGCGCCGAAGCGGCGTGTCGGCAGCGTTCTCTCCGACACGCTCCTTAGCGGGGCGCCCGCACCGGCACCCGCGACAGCTCGTCGTAGAGGTGGACGGTGGAGGCAATGCACTTCCGGAAGTCACCGAGGTGGAGGCTCTCGTTCTCGGAATGCGCGTTGCAGGGCGGATCCTCGACCCCGGTGAGCAGGCAGGGCGCGCCGCCGAGCAGATCGGAGAAGGGCTGCACGAACCCGATCGATCCGCCCGCCCCGATCATCGCCGCCTCTTTCTTGAAGCCGGCCTGGAGGGCGCGTCGGGCCGCCTCGAAGGCGGGTCCGTCCGGGTCGGTCGTCCACCAGGGCGTGGACCCGTTGATGGTCGCGCTGACGTGCACGCCGTACGGCGGCTTGCGCGTGAGCTTCCTGACCAGGAGCTCACCCGCCTTGCGGCCGTCCATGTTGGGAACGGTGCGGAGGCTCAGGCGCGCGCGCGCGGAGTCGACGATCTGGTTCGAGGAGCCGGCGAACTCGTGCGACTCGGTGGCGATCACCGTCAGCGACGGGCGCGTCCAGAGCTGCTCGTAGACCGAGTAGCCCTTCTCCCCCCAGAGCTTCACGCCCTTGAACAGGCCGCCCTCGTTCTTGAACTTCTTCTCGTCGAAGGGGAGCTTGCGGATCCGCTTGAGCTGCTTCTTGCCCGGCTTGGCCACGTCCTTGTAGAGGCCGGGGATGTTCAGCGATCCGTCCTTGTTGCGCAGGTCGGCGATGAGGTCGGCCAGGACCTGCACGGGGTCGGGCACGGGGCCGCCCCACATCCCGCTGTGCACGGGATGGTCGAGCACCTTGACCTCGAGGTCCACCTGCACGATGCCGCGGAGCTGGTAGGTCAGCGCGGGCACGCCGGTGTCGAAGTTGGCCGTGTCCGAGAGCACGATGAAGTCCGCGGCCAGCAGGTGCTTGTACTTCTCGAGGAACTTTCCGAGGTTCTCGGAGCCGATCTCCTCCTCCCCCTCGATGACGAACTTCACGTTGCAGGGCAGGCCGCCCGCGCCCTTGAGGTACGAGGCCACCGCCGCCACGTGGGTCATGCACCCGCCCTTGTCGTCGGCGGTGCCGCGCCCATAGAGGCGGCCGCCGCGCTCGGTGGGCTCGAAGGCCGGAGAGAGCCACTTCTCGGGGCGGCCCGGCGGCTGCACGTCGTGGTGCCCGTACAGGAGGATGGTCGGGGTCCCCGGCTTGTGCATCCACTCGCCGAACACGTAGGGGTGCACGTCCGGGATCTCGAGGACCTGCACCTTCTCCACGCCCGCGTCCCTCAGGGCGTCGCCCATGGCCTGCGCGGAGCGACGCACCTCGGCCGCGGGGAAACCCTCCGCGGAGACGCTGGGAATGCGCGAGAGGGTCACGAGAGTCTCTTTGAAGTCGTCGAAATGCTGGTCGGCGTACTTGAGCGCGGTCTTGACGTTGCCGTTCGACTCGGCCATCAGGAGGCTCCTTCTCGGAGAGTAGGGCGGCGTCCGGCCCCTCAACAGGCAGTCTAGACCACCTGTACGCGAGGCGGGAGCCCCACGTGACGCGCGCTCGCCTGGACCGGCGTACGAGGACCGCGCTAGAGTAGCGACCCTTTCATGAGGCGCCCGCCACCGTGTTGAGAGTTGCGGGCCCTCGGACCCGGACCTGGATCCTGGTGCTCGCCGTCTGCGGGTGGGCCTCGAACGCACTCGCGGCCCCGGAGCGCTGGCTCGCCGTCGAGGTCCTGTCTCGCCGAGGCGATTCCGTGCGCCTTCGTCTCACGAACCTCTCGAATCGTGCCCTCCATCCGCTTCCCGCGAGAGCGTGGGGAAGCGGCAACCTCATCAAGGTGGGGTTCGAAGCGGCCCCTTTTCCGCGTCTCCTCGAGGAAGGCCGATGGTCCGATGCGAGGCCCGACCTCGATGGCGGGTTCTCCGGGGTCTCGTGGGCTCCACTCGACGCTCTCGTGGCCGAGGCCGCCCGTTCCAGCCCGCAGACGGGGGCCCCATCCTCGCGTGATCTCGATCCGGAGACGCCCGTCGACGTGGACGTCCCGCTGCCGCCCCCAACCGCACGCGGCCATCTGGAGCTGGTGGTGCTCGCGCGACACGGTACGGAATGGTTGACGTACCGCCAGAGGGTGGCCACGCGGCTCTTCCTGCCTGGCGACGCGTGGGCGGGGACCGTCCGGGCCCTGCTCGTGGCCGTGATCGGCGGACTCGCGTACCGCAGGCAACGGCGGTCGCCCGAGCCCAGCGGCACGACGATCTCGCGCCGGGCCGCCCTGGTCCACTCCACATTGGTTCTCTTGGCGGCCTCGGCCGTCCTGCTCTTCCTCCACTTCCGGCACTACCGGGAGCTCCCGTACACCGACGGCGCGAACTACGCGGTGCTGGCACGAAGCCACATGGAAGGCCACGGGCTGCGATCGCCCGTCATATTCCCCGGGTTCATGACCCTCGTGCCCACCAGCCGCGAGGGACAGGTGTTCGTGATGCAGGCACCCTTGTGGCCTCTCCTCCTGGCCTACGTCTTCCGCGTGTTCGGTGCCTCGGCGCTGGCCGTATCCGTGACCGGCTACGTCCTCGCCGCCTTGACCGCGTTGGCCGTCTGGTGGATCGCCTTCCTGGCCAGTTGTCGCCCGGGAGTCGCCTATCTCGCGGCGACGTTCCTCCTCACCCACCCGACCTACTACGCGGCCATTTCCAACGGGTCCACGGTCCCCCTCCAGGGCGCCCTGGTCAGCGGGCTTGTTCTCCTGATGTGGGCGCCGCTGCGCTTGGAGAGCGGCATCGCGGCCGGCCTGCTGGCCGGCCTTGGGATGGTGGCGCGGGAGAATACCGTCTTCGTCGCGCTCGCCCTGGCCTTTTGCTGGCTGCCCGCCCTGGCGGGTCTGGCTGGCAAGGAGACGCGGCGTCGCGTGGGCGTCGCGCTGCTGGCGGGACTCGTTTGCGCGGCCGTCCCCGTGGCGCTCGAGAGCGCGCGCAAGGCGAAAGCGCTCGGCGGCGCCGGTCACCCCGTCGTCCGGGCGACGATGCTCTACGGCACTCCCGGCTTCAATCCGCACTGGTACTGGCTCTACGACTACGAGCGGATGGGGACCAGTCCGGTCGCGTACTTCCGCCAGCACCCGCGAGCGCTCTGGGACAAGATGAGCGACCAGATCGGCCGCGTCTTCCTGAGGAACACGCTCCCTTCGCTGGTCACGGCGTCCCCATGGTTCGTCCCCGTGGTCTTGCCGTGGCTTCTCTGCACCCCCGCGTCCCGGCGCGCCGGCTGGTGCGTCCTTCTCGCCGTGGCCCTGCAGGTCATCGCCGCGTCTGTCTCGTTCCTGCATCCCTCCTACTTCCTGGTGTTCGTGCCGCCGCTATGCGCCCTGGTCGCCGCGTCCATCGGTGCCCTGGCCGAGCGCCTGTTCCGATCGCGCGGACTCCTTCTCCGTCTGGGTCTCGGCACCGTGCTGGCTTATGCCCTGACACCCCTGCTGCTCAACATCTCCCCCATGGCGGAGTCGGGCGGAGTGTCCATGGGCGACATCGAATTCGATCCGCGCGCCACGGAGCGGCTCTACGCGTTCGTTCGCGAGCACACGCCACCGGACTCCGTGATCGCTTTTGGCCACATTCCGGCGGCGCTGCTGGCCTGGCACACGCACCGAACGGTGGTGTCCTACGATCCCGCGCCCTATTCGCGGCCCGCGAACACGGAGATGTGGCGACGCCTGGACCACCAGCTCCCTCTGGACTTCATCGTGCTTTCGTCGTTCACGGACGTCGACACCTCCGACATGCTCGAAGGGTTCGACCTCGTCGCGACGGACCAGACCCGATATCTGCGCGCCTGGCTGTTCGCCCGGAAAGGCGCTCGCGGCCGCGCCCCCTAGTCGGGGTCCGGGATGGACACGCCGCCCGCGGAGCGCACCTGCCGGCGCGGGAGCGGTTCCTTCGTCCAGAGCTGGAAACGGTCCTCGAGAACGAGCTGCAACTGGAATCCGTTCTTCTGCAGCTCGTCCGTCAAAGAGCTGCCCGCCGCCCTGAGCGTGCCGTCGGGCCGGCCCGCGTACATTCCCTTGGGATCGATCCACGCGCCCGCGGCGTGCTGGAACCCGGCGCGCAGCCGGTCTGCGCTCAGGTCGGCGATGAACCGATAGCCGACCTCCGCCTCGTCCGGCGAGCGATAGTGGGTCAGGTGCTGAAGGCCCGGATGGACGAAGACGAACGTCGGTTTCTCCGCCGGCCACAACGCATTCATCACGTGGGCGCGGCGGAGCTGATCGGCCCGCCAGTCCGCCTCGATCACCGGCGCGGCGGCCACGGCGGCGCGCAGCGGAATGCTCACGAGAAGCACCAGCGCCGCGCCCAGGGCGATCGCACGTCCGGACCGCGGGACGAGATCGACCCCCGCCGCGAACAGCAGGAACAGCCACGGGCACAGGTTGAGGAAATAGTACTGGTGCTGCCGGAAGAGCAGGGGCAGGCAGGAGGCGAGGCCGAAGCACACGGCCAATCGCACGATCGCGCGCGACCACGCTCCCGGCAGCAGGGGGACGGCCAGCGCGAACAGGGCGATCGGACAGGCGCCGAGGAAGAGTTTGAGCCACGTGAGCTGGTAGGTCACCTCCGTCTTCGGGGTCAGACCCCGGGCGAAGCCGAGCGGATCGACGCCGCGCAGGATCAGGAGCGCGGCGAGCACGCCGAAGCCGAGGCCGAACCCCGCCACGATCCACGCCACCCGGCGCGGCCGATCCGGGCCACCCGTGAGGGCATGACCCACGAGACCCCAGAGGCCGAACCCGCCGTACTGCTTGACGAGGAACGCGCCCGCCGTCAGCGCGCCGGCGGTCAGGGCGAGCTTCGGGCGGCTCACGGACGGCGCGAGCCAGGCCCCGGCAAGAATCACGAGCAGGTAGAGCGGCTCGTGCAGCACGCGCGCGCCGTCGAACCAGAGGGTCATCGAGAGAAGCGACAGCGCCGTGACCAGGGCCAGCCCGCGGTGCACGCCTTCGCGCGCCAGGAGGAGGAAGACGATCGCGGAGCCGGCGATCTCGCACAAGACCACGAGGCCGACGTACCAGTCGTACGGCGGCGGGCCCGACCCGGGCCACAAGCGACCCCACAGCGAGAACGCGTAGGCCCCCAGCGGCGTGTACGGACTGTAGTACAGCGTACGGTAGGGAATCGCGCCGCGCGTGATCGCTTCCGCGGCTCCCAGCGTGTCGCCCGCATCCACGTGGACGGGAGCGCGCCGCGCGGCGGACAGCTGAACGGCGATGGCCGCGGCGGAGACGAGAGCGATCATGGGCCAGGACCGGGCGAAAGCGCGGCGGCGGCGCGCCAGGCACACCGCGGCGCCCGTGACGAGGAGCAGGGTCGCGGCCGGGAGACGGTAGTCCGCCACCCCCAGCGGGTCCCAGCGAGCGGGGCGTGCGGTGTAGGTCCGTCCGTTCGAGAGCGGATGGCCGCGAGCGAGGGCGGAGAAGGTGAGGGAAGCGCCGTCCGTGTAGAACGAGCCACGGCTGTCGCGCTGGGGGTCGGTAGGACGCGCGGCCTCGATCAGGAGGAAGCCGTCCTCGTAGACGCGGATCCTCTGGCGGAGCCAGGGCGCCCGCGCTCGATCGGCGGCGGCGCGGAGATCGCATTCGGCTCCGAACGATCCGGTCTCGCGCAGCGCGCAGACCTCACGCAGCCGGACCGAGGGCGCCGGCCAGGGGGCGAGAAGGGCCAGGGTGGCGAGGCCGAAGAGAGCGGCGACCACCCATTCCGCCGGGGTGGGTCGGGCCGAGAAAGCGACGGATTCCGCCGGCGGCGTGGACACGGGAGCAGTGGCGGAATCCACGAGCTGGCGATTATAAGCAGTTCGGGGCGAGAGGCCTCAGGCAACAGGCTCCGCCGAGAGCGCGGTCAGGAGCGGCAGGGCCTCTCCGGTCGCGCCGCGCAACCGCTCGGGGCGGTCGGCCACGCGGTCGAGGCGCAGCAGCAGCAGCGCGGAAGGCGCGGCCAGCAGCATCATGAGGGGCCAGAACGCAGCGTCACCCAGGCGCGTGCGGAGCGGCAGGAAGAGGACGGCGTTGAGGCCCAGGGCGATGCTCCAGGTCGC
>DASTLK010000609.1:0-6268 GCA_035715025.1 Vicinamibacteria bacterium | reverse complement strand
GGGCGTCAGGTCGGCCTCCGCGCCGTCCGTGAGCTGGTGCAGGGAGGCGATCTGGATGTAGCCGAAGCCGCGCGTCTCCCGGCCCCGGGACACGCGGGCGGAGCGCCGTCCCTCGCCGCGCGCCGACGTCGACAGCGTGTTGCGGAACGCGTTCCAGTAGAGGTGGAAGGGGAGGACGCTCTGGGGCTGCCCGGTGGTGTTCCGCCATTCCAGGACCAGCGAGCCCTGGATGGTGTGCCGCTCCGTATCGAGCCGGGCGTCGATCGTGTAGTTCGCGTTGCGAGGCGACTGTGCGGGCAGCGGTGGGAGGGTCGGATCCTCCGCTGCGGCCGGGGGCGGCAGGGGCGGCGGGGCCTCCGCACGGACCATGAGGCCCATTGACGCCACCGCCAACACGGCCAGCGACACCGCGCGCATAGGATGAGAGGGCGCGATTCTATATCGTGGCGAGGTGAACCATGCGCAAGCTGAGGTCGTCCGCCCCACGGCTGGCCGTCCTGGTGGTCGCCGCGGCCGTGGGGACGGGCGCCACCGCGGGACCCTGGCGTCTCTCCCCGGAGGGCCGCGGCGCCCTCGACACGGTGGCGGCCGACTCGCTGCGCGGCCACCTCTCGTTCCTCGCCTCGGACGCCCTGGGCGGACGCGTGAACGGCTCCCCCGGCCTCGACGTCGCCGCGGAGTACATCGCGGCCCAGTTCCGCCGTGCCGGCCTGGAAGAGGTCGCGGTCGACGGGTACTTCCAGACCGCGCCCGCCGTCGTGGCCACGCCCCGGGCCGAGGGATTCCGGTTCTCGGTGTCCACCTCGGACGCCGCCGTCGACGTCGCGCCCGAGGCCTTCCAGATGACCACGGTGGAACCGGTCACCCTCGACGGCGTGGAGCTGGTCAAGGTGCCCCCAGGCGGGCGGGAAGGACTCGACGGGATCGAGGGCCGAGCGGTGGTCACCGAGATCGAGGAGAACGCCTCCGGCCCCGAGCGGCGTGAGGCGCGGCTCGCGCGCCAACGCTGGATCCGCGAGCTGCGGGCCGCGCGCCCGGCGCTGATCGTCGTGCTCGACCGTCGGCTCCCGTCACCCAGTGGGTATTTCGAAGAGCCGGTGCTCGTGGAGCCGCCGTCCCCCTTCCACCTCCCGGAGCGCGTGGTCACCACGTCGTCGTCCGAACTGGCCCGCTTGTATGCCGCCCTGCCCATGGGCTCAGCCGCCGGCCGTTTGACCCTCCACGTGGCCGAGCCCCGACGGCAGCCCACGGCGCTGCGCAACGTGGCAGGGTTGCTGCGCGGCTCCGATCCCTCTCTCGAAGGCACGTACGTGCTGGTGAGCGCGCATTACGACGGGACGGGGCCTCGGCCCGGGGACACGGGGCCCGACCGCATCTGGAACGGCGCCAACGACGACGGAAGTGGCACCGTGACCCTCATCGAGCTCGCCTCCGCCTTCGCGCGCCTCCACCCGCGGCCACGTCGCTCGATCCTGTTGGTGGCGTTCTTCGGCGAGGAGAAGGGGCTGCTGGGCTCGAGCTACTACGCCGCGCATCCGCTGGTCCCGCTCGAGAAGACGGTGGCCGACGTCAACATCGAGCACCTCGGCCGCACGGACAGCACCGAGCGCAACAAGGCGGGCACGGCCAGCCTGACCGGCTACGACTTCTCCGACCTGCCGGCCGTCTTCGAGGCCGCGGGGCGCGCGATGGGTATCGAGGTGTACAAGGACCCGCGCCGGTCGGACCTCTTCTTCGCGGCCAGCGACAACTACCCGCTCGCCGCCGCCGGCGTGGTGGCCCATACCGTCTGCGTCGTCTTCGAGGACTTCGCGGACTACCACGGCCCCGGAGACGAGTGGCCCAAGATCGACTTTCCCAACCTGGAGCGCACGGCCCGCATGGTGGGAGCGGCCGTCCTCATGATCGCGGACGCGGTGGAGGAGCCACGCTGGCGACCGCGCGTGGACGACGCGGCGCCCTACCGGGAAGCCTGGCAGCGCCGGCACGGCGGCACCTAGGCGCGCGGGCTCCGCGTCCGCCGGTCAGAATCCGATGGCGAGGCCGAGGCTCGTGTGGAAGAACGTCGGGTTGAACACGACCGGCTGCAGCCTCGATTCCACCTGACGCACCAGGCTCTCCTGGACCGCGGGCAGCACGCCGCTGGTCTGCGCCCGCCCCCACTGAAGGGTCTGCGCCTGGAAGCGGAAGTACCGGCCGTCGAGGACCAGGGTCGCGCGCCGGCCGAGGGGAACGCCGATGGACAGCGCCGCGTTGCCGCCGAGGCGTCCCTGCCCGCGCTCGCTCGGTAGCGCCTCCGCGGTCAGTGCCACCTGCGCGACGTCGAGCGCGAGCCGTGAGCCCCTGAGGCTGGGCAGGCCGATGCCGATCGCCTGGTTCACGAGCAGCCGGAACGCGGGCAGCCAGCTGACCCCCGCCGAGACGGCCACGCGGGCGCGCCGTCCGCCCTGCAGCCTCAAGTCCAGGGAGAGCGGCCGCAGCCGCTCGAGGTCGACGGTGCCGGTGCCGAGATCCACGTCGGTCGAGAGGGGCGGCAGGGGAGCGGGCAGGTTGGCGCGCAGGTGGTAGCGTGCCCCGATCGTGTTCACGCTCACGTCGGCGGTGTCGAGCCGCGCTTCGAGCGCCACATGCCGCCCGAGGCCGCGGGCCAGGGCCAGGTTGAGGGCCAGCCCACCCCGCGCGTCCAGCATGAACACGCCGCGCTGCTCCAGCGTCGCGCCCGGGATCGGCGACGCCAGCGCGCCCGGGTCGTACTCGAAGGTCTGGTCGTAGAAGGGGAAGACCTTCCCCGCGGAGGCCGTGAGCTCCCAGCCCTCGGCGCCGGCCACGCCCGCCGCCGCGGCGAGCACGAGGCCGAGGATCACCGCCCGCACGTCAGCTCGGCCCGTCCGAATTGGATTCGACGCGCGCGAAGCGCTTGTTCAGCGAGCGGAGCTTGACGAAGGCGCGGAGGATCAGGGCGAGGCCAATGACCCAGACGGCATAGTCGATGTGAGGGAAGGCGTCCACGTAGGTGAGCGACCCGCGCACGCTCGCGATGGCCTGTGGATGGTGCTGGGCCAGGAAGACGACGAGCAGGAGCAGGCCGATGCCGAGGGCCGCCTGCGCGGCCAGACCCGTGAGGACCTGGAGGAGATCCGAGATCTTCGTCGTCGTGCGCTTGAAGGCCTTGGCCCCCCGGCGCGCCGACTCCCCCTGGAACAGGAGCTGCTCGGACAGGAACTCCGGCCCCTCCGCGAGGACGGTCACGAAGCTGGACAGGCTGCGCGTGCGCGCGGACGACGAGGTGGCGCGGGCCATGGCGCGCTTGCGGGCCTTGTACCAGTACTGCCGGCCGATCTTGAGGACGTTGGCCTCCGGCATGAGCCCGGCCAGCGAGCGGTCGATCATGGCAAAAGCGCGATCGAGGCGCATCACGGGCCAGCTCGCCGGGACCTTCGACAGGGTCAGCGCATGCAGCACCTCGCCCATCCCCGACGAGAAGGACTTCTCCTCGAAGGGCAGGCCGCGCGTGAAGGTGCGGACCTCGAACGTGCGCAGCGCGTTCACGATGCGGTCCCGGATCGCTTCCGGCTCCGCCGTCGGGGGCAGGGCCGGGCACAGGAGGAGCAGGAGGTCGGCCGCCTTCGTGTACTCCCGGTCGTAGATGGCCTGGTTGAAGAGGGCGTACTTGCGGCGGAACGAGCTCTCCAGGGAGCCCATGGCCCAGAAGTCGACGATGGCCACCCATCCGTCGCGCAGGAGGAGGAGGTTCCCCGGATGCCAGTAGCCGTGGTAGTAGTTCTCTTCGAAGATCTGCCGCATCATCGAGATGAAGATCCGCTTTCCCACCACCTCCGGGTCGATCGCGTTCTCGGTCAGCCAGCGCTGGAGCTTCTCCGGCGACTCCTCGCGCGCGCGCATGAACGCGTTCATGGTCATGCCCGAGACCCACTCCTTCACCTGCACCCGCCGGTACGCGTACTGGGTGAAGACCTTGGGCACGAGCACGCCGTGGCGCCGCAGCCGCTTGCGCGACCGCATCATGTAGGTCGTCTCCAGGCGGTAGTCGAGGTTCTCGGCCAGGGCCTGCTCGACCTCCCAGCGCAGGTCGTCCCAGGAGAGGCTCACCCCGAGGACGAGGCGGCCGAAGGTCAAGAGGAAGCGGTCCATGTCGCGGAGGTCGCGGCGCACCGTCTCCTCCAGCCGGGGGCGCTGCACCTTGACCGCGACGTCCGGCCCCCCGTGCAAGCGCGCGCGGTGGGTCTGGCCCGTGGAGGCGGCGGCGACGCACTTCTCGTCGAAGCTCTCGAACACCTCCTCGATCGTCTCTCCGAGCTCCGCCTCCACCACGAGGCGGACGTCCGCGAACGGCAGCTCCGCGCCGCGGTCGATGAGCAGCGACAGCTCGGCGCAGAAGGCCTCGTCGAACAGGTCGCGGCGCAGGGCGAGGAGCTGGGCCAGCTTGACCCAGAGCCCGCCGCGCGCCTCGAAGAAGCCGCGCAGCCGGCGGCCGCGCTCCCGCGGGGAGAGACGACCGCGCACGGCGGCCCCCAGGAGGCCGAGGAGGAGCCAGGCCTGGGAGGCGGAGGACGATGGGGAAGGAGCGGCGGCGTCGCGGGAGACGGACAGGGCGGACGGCTCCAGCGCGGCCGAGCGCTCGCGTCCCACGATGGAGCCCGGCGTCACGACCTGCTCGCCCACGTCGCGCTACCCCTTGGCCGCCGCCCGGCCGGCCGCTCTCAGAGAAACGGATGAATGGAGCGGCGCTTCGGCTTCTGCTTCACGATCATGAAGACCGGTGTCGCGCCCGCGGCCAGGGTGCCGGAGGCACGGAGCTTCTCCACCAGCTCCTGGAGGTCGTCCATCAAGGGCCCGGTTCCCCGGCGCAGCTTCTTGATCTGCTTCCTCTTCTTGCGTCCGAGCTCGACGACGACGGGACGCGGACCTTCAGCCTGGCTCATCGAATCCCTCCCCCGGATCACAGGAACATCCCGAACCGGCGCCGGCGCTCCTTGACGATCACGATCACGGGCTGGGCGCCGCCGGCGATCGCCTTGTCCTCGCGGAGCTGGGCGAGGAGGCTCTCGGCGTCCTGGAGCAGGGGCCCCTCGCCCTTGCGCAGCTTCTTGATGGCCTTGCGGCCGCGCCGCCCCAGGTCGGCGACGACGGGGGGCGTTCCGGCGGCAGGGGCCTTGGCGTCGCTCATCACGAACCTCCGATTCAAAGGAGCCGCATTGTAGCCCAATGCCCCCAGGCCGCGTTCGGGTGTACTTTTGCCCCCGTGCTGGACCCGGCCCTCGTTCCGACGCCCCTCGACGACGAGCGCGAGACGCGCCTCGTCGAGGTGACGCCGCCCCCGGCGCCGCCGCGCTTCCGGAGGCTCCACCTCGTCTGGCGCTTCACCGGCTTCGCGCTGTGGGTGGGGTGGCGGCGCCTGCGCGGCGGGCCGAGCACGATGGAGCTGGCGGTGGCCGTGCGCACGCTCTTCGAGTCGCTGGGAGGGCTGTGGATCAAGCTCGGCCAGCTCGTGGCCATGCGCCGCGACCTCCTCCCGGCCGATTTCTGCAGCGAGCTGGGCCGCTTGCAGGACCGCGTCACCGGATTCCCGGGCGCGATCGCGCGCGCGGCGGTGGAGGCGGACCTGGGACGCACCGTCGACTCGCTGTTCTCGGAGTTCGAGGACCACCCCTTCGCCGCCGCCTCCATCGGGCAGCTCCACCGGGCGCGCATCCGTGGCAACGGGCGCAGGGTGGCGGTCAAGGTCCGGCGTCCCCACATCGAGGAGGCAGTGGGGGGAGACCTCGCGTTCGTGCGCGGCCTGTGCCGGGTCCTCGACGCGCTGGGCGTGCTGAGGGACGCCCACTTGAGCGACTTCCTCCAGGAGCTGACCGCCGCCATCCGCGAGGAGCTGGACTACCGCCTCGAGGCCACCTCCATCGCCCGCATGCGCAAGAGCCTGCGGCCGCACGGCATCGACGTGCCGCAGGTGTTCGCGAAGCTGTGCTCGGCGCGGGTGCTGACCATGGAGTTCGTCGAAGGCGTCCTCATGTCCGAGTTCATCGCCATGCGGGAGAAGGACCCCGAGCGTGTCACGCGCTGGCTGGCCGCCAACAAGATCAAGCCGGCGCGGGTGGGCCGCCTCCTGCACTCGTCCCTCATGCGGCAGATCGTGGAGGACAACCTCTTCCACGGCGACCTCCACCCCGGCAACATCATCCTGCTCCGCGGGAGCCGGGTCGCCCTCATCGACTTCGGCTCCATCGGCTCGCTGGAGTCGCGGTTCCGC
>DASTLK010000608.1:0-8231 GCA_035715025.1 Vicinamibacteria bacterium | reverse complement strand
TCCCGCCGGCGGGGCCGCCGCGCGGCCGTCACATGCCGGGAGGCTGGAAGCGGCCGTCGGCGGCCGTCCAGCCGCCGTCGACGAAGAGCACGGACCCGGTGACGTAGCTGGCCGCGTCCGAGGCCAGGAATACGGTGGGCGCGGCGATCTCGTCCGGCTGCGCCCAGCGCCTCAGGACGGACTTCGCCGAGTACGCGTCGTACCACTCCTTGTGGGCCTTGATGGGCGCGGTCAGCGGAGTCTCGACCACTCCCGGCGCCACCGCGTTCACGCGCACGCCGTCGGGGCCGAACTCGGCGGCCGCGGTGCGCACGAGCTGGACGATGGCCGCCTTGGAGGCCGCGTAGGCGGACTGGCCCGGCTCCACGACGAGAGAACGGATCGACGAGAACAGGATGATGCTGCCCGAGCGCTGCTTGGTCATGATGCGCCCGGCCGCCCGGAGCACGTTGAAGTTGCCCTTGATGTTGATGGTGACGACGCGATCCAGCTCCTCGTCGGTGTAGGTGAGGATGGTCTTGCGGACGTTGATGCTGGGCGTGGCCACCACGACGTCCAGCCGTCCGTGGCGCTCCTGGATGTCCTCCAGGGCCTCCTGCACGCTCGCGCTCTTGACGAAGTCGAGAGCCTTGGTCGCCGCCTCCGCCTGCAGCCCCTCTCGTCGGAGCCGACTCGCCACCGCTTCCGCCTTGCCGCCCTCGAGATCGAGGAGGCTCACGTGCGCGCCCGCGCGCGCGCAAGCGACGGCCACGGCCTCCCCGATGCCGGAGCTGGCGCCGATCACCGCCGCCACTTTCCCATCGAGGCGAAACGGACTCTGCGTAGTCATGTCTTCACCTCTCGGCCGCGGGAATCATAGCTCCGCTGGCCGCCGCCGCAGGGCCAATACGGCGCCGGCGGCGACCGCGGAAGCGAGCAGCCCGGCCAGGGTTGGCGAGACGATGCCGAACCCGTGGCCGTCGGTGGCCAGGTGCACGGCGAGCATCACGGCCACGCCTCCGGCAATTGCCGCCAATGCTTCCGGCGCCCCCGCCCGGCGCACGTACAGGCCGGCCACGACGGGGACGAACAGGCTCACTCCCAGCAATGAATAGAAGATGCTCAGGGCGCCGATCACGGTGGGAGAGACGATGGCGAGGAGCACCCCGACGCTGCCGCCCGCGATGGCGGCGAGGCGCGCGACGCGCAGGACCTGCGCATCGGTGGCCGCGGGCCGGACGTATCCGCGATAGAGGTCCTGGGAGAGCGACGTTGCCAGCATGAAGAGGATCGCGTCCGCGGAGCTCGCTTCCGCGGAGACGACGGCGGCCAGCCCCAGGCTGCCCAGAAGGGGCGGGAGGTCCTGCATGAGCACGGTCGGCAGGGCCAGTTCCGGATTCGCGAGGCCCGGGTGCAGCGCGCGCGCCGCCATCCCGATCAGGGCCGGGACCGGCGAGAAGAGCAGGAGCACGCCCGCATTGGCCGCCACTCCGAGGCGGACCGCGCGCAGGTCCCGCGCCCCGTAGACCTTCTGCAAGAGGCCGGGCGAGACCATGAAGGCCGGAGCGAGCAGGGCCAGATAGTTCCAGCCGGAGCCGCCCCCCTGCCAGGGGTTCCAATAGTCGCCGCCCGGGGTGGCCGCGGCCAGTCCGGCGAAGCCTCCCGCGCGGGAGATCGCGAGGGGCAGGGCGATGCCGAACCCGAACAGCTTCACCACCACCTGGACGAGGTTGACCCAGGCCGAGGTCAGCAGGCCGCCCGCGGTGAAGTAGACCGTGACGATGAGACCGCCCACGAGGCAGCCGATCGGCTTGGGCACCCCCGCCACCACGTGAAGCACCCACGAGAGGGCGATGAGCTGCCCGGCCAGGATGGCGAGGGTGCCGACCCAGAGAAGCAGCGTGATGACGGTGCGCACCGAGCGGCCGTAACGGTGCTCGAGGAAGTCGCCGACCGTACGCTGGTCGCGATCGCGCGCGATGCGCCAGACGCGCGGGCCGATGGCGAAGGCGAGGACGAGCGAGCCCACGGCCGCGGATCCGACCCACCACCAGGCGCTGAGCCCGTCCCGGTAGCCGAGGCCCGACGCGCCGACGGTGGACCCGGCCCCGATGTTCGCGGCGACCATCGTGGCGAAGAGGAGGCCCGGGCCGAGCGTGCGGCCGGCCACGAAGAAGTCTCCCGCGCTCTGCACGCGGCGGCCGATGTAGAGGCCGATGCCGACCATGAGGACGCCGTAGGCGAGAAGGAGGACGAGATGGACGTTCATCGTCGGGGGCAGCGGAGGCGACGAGCGTACCCGATGCGCGCCGCCGATCCAAAGCCCATCGGCGTGAGGCGGCGGTGGCCTGCGGTACGATGCCGGTCATGGCACCCGTACGGGATCGAGTCCTGGCCGAGGTCGACGCCCTGGCCGACGAGACGGCCGCGTTCACGACGGAGATGGTGCGCATCCCGACCGTGAACCCTCCTGGCGACGTGTACGAGGATTGCGCGCGCCTCATCGGAGACCGCCTCCGCGCGTTCGGCTTCGAGGTCCAGTACATCGCGGCCGAGGGCCGGCCTGAGCACACCGCCGCCCATCCCCGCGTCAACGTCATGGGCGTTCGCGCCGGGGAGGGCCGCGGTCCGGTCGTGCATCTGAACGGGCACTTCGACGTGGTCCCGGCCGGCGAAGGATGGACCGTCGATCCGTTCGCGGGCGCCATCAAGGGCGGCCGCCTCTACGGGCGCGGCACGGGCGACATGAAGGCGGGCATCGCCTCCGCGATGTACGCGGCGGAGGCCATCCGGCGCGCGGGCGTGCGCGTGCCGGGGGCGATCGAGGTGAGCGGCACCGTCGACGAGGAGAGCGGCGGGTTCGCGGGCGTGGCCTATCTGGCCGAGCAGAAGTACATCGCGAAGGGCCGCACCGACTACGTGATCATCCCCGAGCCGCACAGCCCCGACCGCATCTGCGTCGGGCACCGCGGTGTCTACTGGTTCGAGGTCACGACGGAGGGACGGATCGCCCACGGAAGCATGCCGTTCCTCGGGGTGAGCGCGATCGAGCACATGGGGCACGTGCTGGAGGCGGTCAGGTCCGAGCTCAAGCCCGCGCTGGCCTCGCGCGTGACCGAGATGCCGGTGGATCCTCCGGGAGCCCGGCACGCGACCATCAACGTCAACACGGTCGAAGGAGGGCAGTCGCGCCAGGACGTGCAGACGCCCTGCGTGGCCGACCGCTGCCGAGCCGTGTTCGACCGCCGGTTCCTCCTCGAGGAAGGCTTCGACCGCGTGCGGGCCGAGGTCGTGGAGCTGCTCGAGCGCACCGCCGCGCGCATACCGGGGCTGCGTTACCAGCTCAAGGACCTGATGGTGGTCCACCCCACGCGCGCCCCCCAGGACTCGCCGCTGATCGCCGCCCTCGATCGTTCGATCCGCGCGGTGATGGGGAAGCCGGCGACCATCATGGCCAGCCCCGGCACCTACGACCAGAAGCACGTCGCCCGTATCGCGGGCCTCCCGCACTGCGTGTCCTATGGGCCCGGCATCCTGGAGCTGGCCCACCAGCCGGACGAGTACATCGAGCTGGCCGACCTCGCGAGTTCCACGCGCGTCCTGGCTCTCACCCTGCTCGATCTGGCCGGCGTGGCCTGAACAGGAACGCGACTCAGCGATCGAAGGGCTACGGCGCCTCCCAGCGACCTGACTGCGCCGAGCGCACCATCGCGTCGATGACGCGCATATTGGCCACGGAATCCTCCAGCGGAACCGGCGCGGCGCCGCCTTCGCGAATCGCGCGCGAGATCTCGTCCGCTTGCAGGGTGTACTGGTCGACGACCGCGAACGACCGCGTCTCCACGCCGGTCCCGAACGCGTCGCGGCCGTCGTCGAAGGAGATCCGGCAGGGCCGGTCGGGAGGCGCGTTCACGGGGATCTCCACCTCGATGCGCCCGCGCGTGCCCAGGACCTGCGTCCGCTGGTAGGGCACGAGCTGCGTCGAGCAGGTGAACGCGCTCTGCCCGCGCTCGAATTCCAGCAGCGCGGAAGTGAGCCGGTCCGTCCCGAACTCCGGGTCGCGGTCGATGCTGGCGATCACGCGCACCGGTTCACTCTCGAACAAGAAGCGGGAGAGCACGATCGGATAGCAGCCGATGTCCATGAGCGCGCCGCCGCCGATGTCGGCCTGGTTGCGGACGTTCTTGGGATCGCGGTTGAAGTACGAGAAGGCCATCTGGATCGCGCGCAGCTCGCCCAGGCGGCCTCCGCGCACCTCCTCGCGCACGGCCAGCCACTGCGGATGCGTGCGCACCATGAAGGCCTCCTGGATCAGCACGCCGGTGCGGTCGCGCACGGCCAGGAGCGTGCGCGCCTCCTCCGCGCTCAGTGCGATCGGCTTCTCGCAGAGGACGTGCTTGCCGGCCTCCGCGGCCTTGATCGACCACGGCACGTGGAGGTGATTGGGCAGCGGGATGTAGACGGCGTCGATGTCACGGTCGGCCAGCAGCTCCTCGTACGACCCGTACGCCTTCGCGATGCCCAGGGCGGCGGCGGCGGAGCGCGCCGTCTCCAGCGAGCGCGAGGCCAGCGCGGTCACCTCGCCCTCCTGCGCCCGCTGCATGGCCGGGATGACCTTCGTGCGCGCGATCTTGGCCGCGCCCAGCACGCCCCACCGGATCTTCGCCATCCTCGCCTCCCAAGCCCCGGTCACGCCGGTATCATCCGCAGCGGAGGAACGACGCGATGATCGTCCGCAGCGAGTACCGCGATCTTGTCACGCCCACCGGTCCCATGCGGACCCACGTCTACACGCCGGCCCATCCCACCGTCACCAAGAAGTATCCCGGGCTCCTGGTGTATCCCGAGATCTTCCAGCAGACCTCACCCATCGCGCGCCTGTGCGTCCAGCTCGCCAGTCACGGCTACGTCGTGATGGCCCCCGAGATCTATCACGAGCACGAGGCGCCCGGCACGGTGCTCGCCTACGATGACGTGGGCAAGGACAAGGGGAACCGGTACAAGCACGCGACGAAGCTGTCCACCTTCGACAACGACGCGAAGGCGGTCGAGACCGCACTGCGCGCGCACCCCGCCTGCAGCGGGCGGCTCGGAACGGTGGGGTTCTGCATCGGCGGCCATCTCGCCGTGCGTGCCGCCCTGCAGCCGGACATCCTCGCCTGCGCGTCGTTCTTCCCGACCGACCTCCACACCGGTACCCTGGGCGAAGGGAAGAACGCCGACACACTGGCGCGCATCCGCGAGACGAAGGCAGAGCTGGTCATGATCTGGGGCCGGCAGGATCCCCACATCCCCGCCGAAGGACGCGCGACGGTCTACAAGGCGCTCACAGAGGCCGGCCTCCTCTTCAGCTGGCACGAGTTCAACGCGGAGCACGCGTTCATGCGCGACGAGGGCGCGCGGTACGACGCGGAAGTGGCGCGTACGGCGATGGGCCTCGCGCTCACCCTGTTCGGCCGCACGCTCTGAGCCCTCAACGCGCTACGCGCGCTCGGCCCTCGAACTCCAGGCGGGAGGTCTCGAGGTCCAGCAGGGGCGCCAGCTCGTACACTTCGCGGTACCCGTAGTCGTACAGGGCGATGAACGTCGACAGGTTCAGGGACGCGCTGGCCATCTTCGTAGGGAAGGCGGGGACGCCCTCACGGAAGTTGTTGTTGCAGTAGATCAGGATGCGCGTCTTCTTGTCCGGGAGCAGCCGGTGCAGGCTTTGGTACGCGATGTCGGGAAAGCTCAGGTTGATCGCCCCCTTCACGTGCAGCTCGTCGTACTTCTCGCGGCTCCGCGCATCCAGGATCACGGTGCCGGGCTGCCGGCTCATGCGGATGAACTCGGCCTCCGAGACGCGTCGCGCGCGCCGATGCCGGGCCGCCTCGCTGGAGACGCGAAGATGCCCCGCCATGTCGACCGCCGGGTTCACGAGTTGCGGCGGCTCCGCCCCCGCGCCGAGGGCGAGGCCGCAGACCATCGAGGCCGAGAGAATCAGTCGAGTCTTCATGGATCCTCCTCCACGCCGCATTTGTACGCGGCCGCCCCACGCTCCTGTGTGAACGGAACGTAACAGGCGATGGACGGGGATCCGTTAGCGCGCTTTCTCCGCGGCCACGAAGTCGGTCAGGACGGCCTTGGCCAGCACGTCCGGAGGGAGCAGCCCCTGGCTCAGGATGAAGTCGTGGTAGCGCAGGCGGTCGAACTTCGCGCCCAGCGCCATCTCCGCCTGTGAGCGCAGCTGCATCCAGCGGGTGTAGCCGTAGTAATACGACGTGGCCTGGCCGGGCGCGCGGAAGGTGTAGCGCTCCACTTCCTGCCGCGCCATCGCCTCCGAGTAGACGCCCTCGTCCATGAGGAACTTCACCGCCTCCTCCGGCTGGATGCGGCCCATCTGCAGCTCCGGATCGAGGAAGGCGCGCATGGCGCGCAGGAGGCGCGCCTGCAGGGACGCGAGCTGGCCGTCGAGAGGCAGGTACGGCTTCATCTCCGCTTCCATGTAGAGGGCCCAGCCCTCGACGTTGACGCTGTTGAAAGCGAAGACGGCGCGCGCCGCGGAGACGCCCTTCTCGACGATCGACGCGAACTGCAGCTCGTGGCCGGGGCGGGCTTCGTGCACGGTGAGCGTCCAGGAGGCGGCGCCGAACGTGAAGTCGTCGTAGGCCTTCACCTCCGAGCCGGCGGCTCCGGTGGTGGGCACGCGCAGGGGAAGCATGAACGTCCCGCGCTCGCCGGTGTTGCCGAGGAGGCGCGGCGGCCGCATGTTGGGCGCGGGCTGGGCCGCGCTCTCCGCCTCGCTGGCCAGCTTGATCTGCGCGGGACGGGTGGGGAGGGTGACCACGCGCTCGCGCCGGATGATCTCCTCCAGGCTGGCCAGACGCTGCTGGTAGTGGGGCAGGATGGCCTCGCCGACGATCTGGTCCTTCTTGAGCGCGCGCAGGACGTCCCGGTAGTCGGTGACGGAGAGGCCCTTCTCCTTGGCCACCAGGGGCGCGATCGCGCGCATCTCGTTGCGGATCTCCACATAGGAGACGCGGGCACGGTCGGCCAGCGTCTCCGGGGCCATGTCCACGCCGAAGTTCTTGAGACGCGAGCGGTACAGCTCCGGGGGTAGACGGAAGTCCGTGCGTGAGCGGGGAAGGATCGTGCCCTTCACGAACTCGTTGTAGGCGCCGACCTGGGTCTTGAGCTTGGCCAGCGGCGCCTCGTAGCCCGCGACCTGGTACTTCTGGAACAGCTTCTCGATCCCGTCGAGATAGAACACCGTGTTTCCCAGGTTCTTCTCGACCTCCGCGCGCGGCGGGCCCAGGAGCGACGCCTCACCCAGCCGCTCGCGCATGCGCTGCTCGGCGAGGACGGTGAGGGGCGTCGTGCCCGGAGCGTCGCCCGCGTACTTCTTGAGGCGGACCAGAGCCGCCGCGCGCCTCTCCGGAGCGATCTGGTCGTCGAGGAGGGCGTGCAATCCGCGGAACATGGTGAGCGGCACATCGAAGTAGGTCAGCTCGTACCTGCGCTCGAGGGCGTCGCCTTCGATCTGGTCTTTCGTGGACTGGATGAGGATGTCGAGGTCTTGCCGCACCAGGGGGTCCGCCTCCGCGGCGCGACGGCGCTCCAGCTCGGCCAGGGCTTCCTTGTTGGCGGCCTGGGTACGTTCGAAGAGCTGGGGCTGGAGGTCCAGCACCTGCTCGTCGAGACCGGACACGCCGATCTGCCCGGCGCCTTCGGGGAAGAAGCGGGCGGCGACCTTGAGGGGGACGTCCGCGTGGGCATCGCTCTTGACGATCCAGGCGGGGCGGGGCGCAGGTGAGGCGGCGGGGGCCGGGGTCGTCTGCGCGGCGACGAAGCTGCTCGCGCCGAGCGGGACCAGGGTGAGGGCGACGAGTAGCCTCCTCACTTCAGCCACTTCGCGAGCCAGGCCGCGACCTCGCGATAGAAGACCCGGCTGTTCTCGGGCTTCAGGATCCAGTGGTTCTCGTCCGGCCAGACCATCAGGCGCGCGGGGACGCGCATGCGCTGCAGGACGGCGTACATCTCGAGGGTGTTGTTCATGGGCACGCGGAAGTCGTTCTCGCCGACGGAGAGCAGGATCGGCGTCTTGAAGTCCTTCGCGTAGGCGACCGGGCTCTGGTCGAGCCACTTCTTGGGGTCCGTCCAGAAGGGTCCGCCCATCATGACCTCGCGGTTGTAGATGCCGTCGCTCGTGCCCCACTGGGTCTGCAGGCTGGACAGGCCGGCGTGGCTGACGATGGCCTTGTAACGCGTGGGCG
>DASTLK010000607.1:0-1880 GCA_035715025.1 Vicinamibacteria bacterium | reverse complement strand
TGCGCACGCGCGTCTGGAACCAGGGTACGGAGCCGGTCACCCTCCAGGACGTGGCCGTGCGCGTCCCGACGGGGTGGACCGCCGCGCGCCAGGCCGATCCTCCGGCCTCCCTCGAAGCGGGCAAGGCCGCGGACTTGAGCTTCAAGGTCACGGTGGCGCCCAATGCGCGGTACTCGCAGCCGTATTGGCATCGCAATCCGAAGGTCGACCGTTACGACGTCGACAATCCTGCGGACTTCCCGCTTCCCTGGAGTCCGCCCGACGTGGTCTCCGTCATCCGCTACGGAAGCCTGACCGGCCCGGGGTCGGTGCTGCCGGTGACTCTCGAGCAGCCGGCATTCTTCCGTTACGAAGGACGCTGGGTGGGCGGCGAGAAGCAGAAGGTCGTCAACGTCGTCCCCGCGCTCTCGGTCTCCATGACGCCCGACATCGCGGTGATGCCGGTCGGGGGGGCCGCCCGCCGCGAGTTCCGGGTGACCGTCGCGAACGAGGCCAAGGGGAGCGGGGAAGCGGTGGTCCACCTCGAGGTGCCCGCGGGATGGAAGGCGGAGCCCGCGCAGGCGGCGGCGAGCCTGCGCTTCGAGGGTGACGAGGCGACGGCGCGGTTCTTCGTGACCGCGCCCGCGTCGCTCGCGGCGGGCGAGTACGCGATCCGCGCCGTGGCCACGCGCGCGGGCCAGGACTACCGCGACGGGGTGCAGGTCATCACCTACGACCACATCCAGGAGCGCCATATGCTCCGTCCCGCCGCTTCGCGCGTCCAGGCCATCGACGTCAAGGTCGCGCCCGCGGTAAAGGTCGGCTACGTGCTCGGGGCGGGAGACGAGGTGCCGCCCGCCATCCAGCAGCTCGGCATCACCCCGACCATGCTCTCCGCGGACGACCTCGCCTACGGCGACCTCTCACGCTTCTCGACCATCGTCACCGGGATCCGCGCCTACCAGACGCGCAAGGACCTGCGCGCGAACAACCAGCGCCTGCTCGACTATGCCCGCGCGGGCGGGCACGTCGTCGTGCAGTACAACAAGTTCGAGTTCAACCGGCTCTCGGACGCTCCGGCCGAGGGTTTCTCCGGCGGCGGCTCCGCGGAGGCGCTGAGCCCGTTCGCGCCCTACCCGGCGTCCGTCACCTACGAGCGCGTGACCCTCGAGGACGCGCCCATGAACGTGCTCGTGCCCGGCCACGCGTTCTTCAACGTGCCCAACCGTATCGGCAAGGCCGATTTCGACGGATGGGTCCAGGAGCGCGGCCTCTACTTCCTGGGTGCCAAGGACCCGCACTACGTCGAGCTGCTCTCGTCCGCCGATCCCTTCCCCAAGAACGCGGGCGAGAAGAAGGGCATCCTGGTCGACGCCCCCGTCGGCAAGGGCACCTGGACCTACGTCGGCCTCGGCCTGTGGCGGCAGCTTCCCGCGGGCACGCCGGGCGCGTATCGGATCCTCGCCAACCTCCTCAGCCGCCCCTGATGCCGGCCTCGGCCTACGACTCGTTCTACTTCCGCGATCGCTACGGGTCCCCGGCCATGCGCGCGATCTGGGACGACCGCGCGATGGTGCAGCGCTGGCTGGACGTCGAGGCCGCGCTGGCCTCCACCCAGGCCGAGCTGGGACTGGTCCCCGCGTCCGCGGCGCGGGAGATCGCGCGACGCGCCCGCGTGGATCTCATCGACCTCGCGGCCATGAAGCGCGAGTTCGACACGACCTGGAACCCGGTCATGCCGCTGGTCAACGCGCTCCGCCAGGTCGTGCGGCCTTCGGCGGCGCGCTGGGTGCACTGGGGGACGACCAGCAAGAACATCATCGACACCGCGCTGGCCCTCCAGATCAAGGACACCTACGGCGTGGTGACGGGGGAGCTCGACGCCGTCGCGGCGGTGCTCG
>DASTLK010000606.1:0-1891 GCA_035715025.1 Vicinamibacteria bacterium | reverse complement strand
CCGGAGGCCACGCGCAGGTGTCCGCTGCGCCGCTTCGCGGCCTGCACGATGATGCGGCCGCGCATGAGATGGATGGTGGTGTCGCGCCCGCGGGCCGTGACCGACAGCTCGGCGCGCTCGCTCATCTCGACCAGCGAGCCGTCGCCGAGGCGGAGCACGGCGCGCGAGGCGCCGGCCGTGCGGACGAGCTCGGCCTCGCCGATCTCCGCGCCCGGAGAGAGCCGGACGGCGGTGTCGGCGGCGATGCGCTGGAGACCGCCGCTGACCGATTGCACGGCGGCGCGGCTGCCCGCGGGCACGCGGAAGAAGGCCTGGTGGACGGCCCACGCGGACGCGAGGGCGGCGAGCAGGACGGTCGCCGCCATCGCGTACTGTCTCCGGCGGCGCGGCGCCGCCGTCGGGGACCCGCTCGACGCCCGCCAGGGGAGGAGCGCCAGCTGCCGCTGGCCGGGACGAAGGAACGCCCCTCGGCACGCCACGCAATCGCGAAGGTGGTCTTCGATCAGCAGCGCGCGGGCGGCGGGCAACTCTCCACGGCGATGCGCGGGAAGAAGGGCCACGATGTCGGCGCACCCGGCAATCGCATCCGAGGAGGGCGCGAAGCCCAGTCGGGCCGGGGCAAGCCGCTCCCACACGCGCGCGGCCGCCTCCTCCGCCACATCCGAAGCCGGCACATCGTCGCGCAGCGAGGCGATCGCATCGTCCAGGCTCGACTCCTTGCGTCTGGTCTCGTCTCTCATCGCCGGCCTCTCCTCCATTGCCCGAGCTCGTCCTGCAGGCGCTGCCGGGTGCGGTGCAGGCTGACGGCGACGGCCACGCGCGAGATGCCCAGCAGACGCGCGATGTCGCGATTGGCCTGGCCTTCGAGGTAGCGGAGGGCGAAGATCTCGGCCGCCCGCGGCGGCAGCGTGGCCAGGGCCCGGCGCAGCCAGTCGCGGATCTCCCCGGCCTCGTGGGCCGCCTCCGGCCCGGGCAACGCGCCCGGGGCGTCCGCGGCCTCGTCGAGAGGAACGCTGAGGCGGACGCGGCGCGCACGGAGGAGGTCGAACCCGCTGTTGATGGCCGCGCGGTAGAGGTAGCTCGCGGCGTTCGCCACGTCGAGCGTTCCTTCCGCCTGCCGGGCCAGGCGCAGGAAGACCGTCTGGAGGATGTCCTCCGCGTCCTGCGCGTTGCCCGTGATCCGGTAGGCGGCCCGGAAGACCCGCGCCTGATGTTCGACGAAGACCCGCTCCAGGCCCGCGCGCTCGTCCGAGGCCGCTTCCCTCACCGCCGCACCCTGCACTGCACCTCCTCAGGTGTTCCCAGGTACATGGATGACGTCGCCGCGGCGCAATGATTACAGAGGTTCGGACTCATGGCGCTTCTTGGCCATCCATACGGCTGAATCAGACCTCCGCGTCCGGGTTCGCTCCGACGGATGCGAGGAAAGCGCGCAGGCCGCGAGCGGGGTCGTCCGGGTACGTCTCCTCGAGCACGTGCATGCCGGCCATGCGATCCAGGCGAAAACTGCGGAAATCCTGGCGCAGGCGACACCATGCGCCCAGCGTCCAGACCCGACCCCAGAACGCGAGGCACACTGGTTCGACGTCGCGCTGGCTGGCCGCCCCGTCGGGCCGGGCATAGGCGAAGCGCACGAGGTGGCGGCTCTCGATCGCTTCGTGCAGCGCGTCGAGATCGGCGCGCGCGGCGGCACGGCGGGCGGCCGGAACCAGCACCCGCGAGCGCTCGGCCCGTCGCCGCAGATCCTCCGGGAGGACGGCCTCGACCTTCACCAGGGCGTGCCGCGCGGCGGCGGCCAACCGCTCGCCGGCGAAGGCCTCGGTGAAACGCGCCCCCACCACCAGCGCTTCGAGCTCCGCCTTCGTGAACATCAGTGGCGGGACGTCACTTC
>DASTLK010000605.1:0-6346 GCA_035715025.1 Vicinamibacteria bacterium | reverse complement strand
CCCGCCTGCAGCAGGACCTTGACCATCTCGACGTTGCCCATCGCCACCGCTCCCGTGATCACCGGGTACCCTTCCTTGTCGACGGCATTGACGTCGGCCCCCGCCTGGATGAGGAGGCGCGCCATGTCGGGCGTGTCCAGCGCCGCCGCCTGCGTGAGCGGCGTGCTGCCGGAGGAGTCGCGGGCGTTCAGGCGCGCCTTGCCCGCCAGCAGCACGCGCACCATCTCGGTATCGCCACGTTGGACGGCCTCCATGAGCGGGGAGCCGCTGGCGTCGATGTCGGTCCCGCCCAGGTTGCGCGTGGGCGCGCCCGAGTCCTCCGGATTGGCGCCGTTGTCGAGCAGCGCCTTGGCCACCTCCGCCTTGCCGCCGGACGCGGCTTCGTACAGCGCGGTCCGCCCCTGGTTGTTCCGCGACGCGGGCGCCACCCCGGCGCGCAGCAACAGGGCGATGGCGCGCGCGTCGCCGGCCTCCACGCGCTGGAAGAGGGTGTCCGCGTTGACGGCGAGACCCATGCGCGTCAGCTCGGCGTGGGCGGCGTCGGCTCCGCTGACCCCGCCGGCGGTGGTGGCGACGGAGGGAGGAGCGCTCACGACCACCCGTTTGGCGTCTTTGAGCGCCGCCTGGGCCTTCAGCGCGCCGACCTTCCGTGCGATCTCCATTGGCGTCGTGCGTCCGGCGTCGCGCGCCGCGGGATCCGCTCCCGCCGCGAGCAGGACCGCGATCAGCTCCGGCGAATCGTTGCGCGCGGCCTCGAAGAGCGCGGTCTCCCCGCGGCCGTTGCGGGCATCGACGGGCGCGCCCGCGGCCAGCAGTGCCTGCACATTGGCCACCGAGCGGTGGTTGTTAGCGCGGTGGAGCGGCGTCTCGCCGCCGTTCGAACGCGCCGCCACGTCGGCGTGCGCGGCGATCAGGGCCTGGACCAGCGCCTGCGGATCCTCGTCGGCGGCATAGTGCAGCGCCGTCTGGCCGCCGGCGTCGCGGGCGTCGACGGCCGCGCCCGCGGCGAGGAGGGCCTGCACGCTGGACAAGCTGCCGTGCCGCAACGCCTCCTGCAGGGGTGTGCGATGGCTGATCCCGCAGGCCGCGCTGGTGGAGGCCTTCGCCCGCAAGAGGGTGGCAACGTTCGCATCCTTGCCCGCCTCCGCGGCGGCGCAGAGCGGTGTCGTCCCCTCCGGGTCGGCGCGGCTCGCGTCCGCCCCCGCGGCCAGCAGCGCCGCCAGCAGCTTCGCGTCGTCGCGACTGGCCGCTTCCAGCAGGGCCGTGCGGCCGCGAGCGCCGGGCGCGTTGACGTCGATGCCGGCCTGGATGAAGAGGTCCACCGTCTTGCGGTCTCCGGAGGCCACTCGCGACACGAACTCCGCGGGCGTGAACTTGACGTAGCTGTCGTCGAGCTTCTTGCGCGCCTTCGGGTCGGCGGCGAAGGCCGCCTCGTGGACGAGGAGGACGGCGGACACGGCCAGCACCGTGCGCATGACCGGCACCTCCAGATTGGTCGAAGGCGGCGAGCATAACGCGGCTTCCACGGGGCGGCAACGCGTGACTACGAGTGGGAGACGCGCCCTGGGATCTCGGGGGATGGAATCATCCGCGGGTGGGCGCCCGGTACACCGCCGCCCCCTCCCCCTGGGCGGCCAGGGCGAGGCCGGACAGGCCGCCGACGACAGCGCCGATGAGGAACCCGTAGAAGGCGCCGAACAGGCCCGCGTCCTCGCAATACGTCTGGCACCCGGACCCACCGATGGCCGCGCCGAGGTAGATCCCGCCGAAGGCCCCCACCAGGGCGCCGATCAGGAAGCCCGCGATCTTGCGCCCGGCGGAGCGACGGGCCTTGCGGATCTCGCGCACGTCGTGGCGGGCGACGGTGAACGGTCCCGCCTTCGCGCGCAGCGTGACTCCGTCCTCGTCCGCCTGGACGAAGGCGCCTTTCCGCACGTCGCCACCGTGGAGGTGGATGGCCAGCTTCAGGCCCGGCTTGAGCGTGCGCACGTGCGCCCACTCCGAGGGGGTCGCCGCGGCCGCCTCCGGCGCGGGCATGAGGAGCGCTGCCACCAGCACCGTCGTGACCGACCGTTGCCACCGCCGCATCTCGTCCTCCCTGGCCGGACCTGGCCGGCGCGGACGGAGCATGGACGAGGACAGGACGCCCTGTCCCAAGCGAGTTGCAAGCGTCCGGCAAGGAAGAACCAGCGGCTACTGGCGGGTGCCGCCGACCGTGATCTCGGAGACGAGGATCGTGGGCAGGCCCACTCCCACGGGTATGTTCTGCCCCGCCTTCGTGCACACCCCGACGCCTTCGTCGAGCTTGAGGTCGTGGCCGATGCGCGTGACGCGGGTGAGGATGTCGGGCCCGTTGCCGATCAGCGTCGCACCGACCACGGGCGCCCCGATCTTGCCGTCCTCGATGAGGTAGGCCTCGGTGGCGGAGAAGACGAACTTGCCGCTCGTGATGTCCACCTGTCCGCCGCCGAAATGCTTGGCGTACAGGCCGCGGGGCACGGACCGGATGATGTCCTCCGGGTCGTCCTGGCCCGCCAGCATGAAGGTGTTGGTCATGCGCGGGAGCGGGATCGAGCCGTAGCCTTGCCGGCGGCCGTTGCCCGTCGCCGTCATCTTCATGAGGCCGCTGTTCAGCCGGTCCTGCAGGTAGCCGCGCAGCATGCCGTCCTCGATGAGCACGGTGCGCCCGGGGATGTTGCCTTCGTCGTCGATGTTGAGGCTGCCGCGGCGATCGCGGATCGAACCGTCGTCCACAACGGTCACGCCCGGCGAGGCCACGCGCTCGCCGATGCGCCCGGAGAAGGCGGACGTCTTCTTACGGTTGAAGTCGCCCTCGAGACCGTGGCCCACCGCCTCGTGGAGGAGGATGCCGGGCCAGCCCGGAGCCAGCACCACGGGCATCGGGCCCGCCGGCGCCTCCTTCGCGCCCAGCAGCGTGATGGCCATGCGCGCGGCTTCCCGCGCGAAGTATTCCGGCGGCTTGGTATCGAAGAACTCGGGGCCCATGCGGCCCCCGCCGCCCGCCATGCCCTCGCGGCGCACCGCGCCGTCGCGCGCGATGACGGAGACGCGGATCGAGAAGAGGGGCTGGACGTCTTCGGCCAGCACGCCCACCGAGTTCGCGATGCGGACCTGCTTGGTCTCGTCGGTGAGGGTGGCGACGACCTTCTCGATGCGCGGGTCGTGGGCCTTCGCCGCGCGGTCCGCGCGCTCGAGGATGGCGATGCGCGCGGCCAGGTCCAGGACGGAAACGGTGTCCGGCCCGTACCGCCGCTCGACGGGGGCCGGGGAGACGGCCTGCGGGGGAACCGTGCGCGTATCGGCCGCGATGTGGGCGGCGGTGCTGGCCGCACGCGCCATGGCCTGCGGCGAGAGGTCGTCCGTGTACGCGTAGCCGGTGCGCTCGCCCGCGACCACCCGCACTCCGAGTCCGCAGGTCACGCCCGCGGAGGCGGTCCGGATGATTCCTTCCTCGAGCAGGAGCGATGAAGTGCGGTGGTGTTCGAAGTAGAGGTCGGCGAACTGCCCGCCGCGCTCGAGGGCGAGCCCGAGCAGCTTCTCCATCTCGGGCACGGAGATGTCCGCGGGGACACGCGCCCGGTCATCAGTGGCCATGGGCTCAGTGTAGCAGCCTGGGCACAAGCGGCCCCCGGGAGGCCCGTCCTACGACGCGACTCGGTTCCGGCCTGCCTCTTTGGCTCGATACAGCGCCTTGTCCGCCTCGCGCAGGAGAGCCTCGGACGAGGCGACGCCCGGCGCGGGACAAGTGGCCATGCCCACGCTGACGCTCAGGCGGACTTCGCTCTCGCCGGAGTGGAAGCGGCGTTGCTGCACCTGGTACCGGATCCGCTCCGCGGTCTGGCGCGCCTCCTCGGCCCCGGTGTGGGGCAGGACGGCCACGAACTCTTCGCCGCCGTAGCGGCCGAGGGAGTCGGTGGCGCGGAGCTGGTCGCGCAGGAGGTGCGCCATCTCGCGCAGGACGGCGTCGCCCGCGGGATGCCCGTGCTGGTCGTTGATGCGCTTGAAGTGGTCGAGGTCGATCATGAGGACGCTGAAGGCGTTCTGATAGCGGCCCACGCGCTCGAACTCGTGATTGACGAGGTCCATGATGTGCCGGTGGTTGAACAGGTCGGTCAGGCTGTCGCGGATGGCCAGGTTCCTCACCCGCTCGAACAGGCGGCTGTTTTCCATGACGATGTGCGCCTGGTTCGCGATCTGGCCCAGGAACGCGCGCGTCTCCGGCGCCATCTTGCCGATGGCGCGTCCCGTCACCACGAGCATCCCGGTGAGACGGCCATTCGTCTCGACGGGAAACGAGGCGAACCCGTCCAGGGCCGTCTCCTCCACGCTGAGCCCGCTGCCCGGGGGCGCGAAGAGGCGGGCGCGGACGTGGCCCAGGGGGACGCCGGCGCGCGCCGCCACCACCGCCTCCAGCAGGCGGGCCTTGGCCTCGTCCACCACCGACGGCGCGGCCCGGCGATTCAGCAGTAGCTCGACGTCCACGTCGTCCTGCTCGACGAACGCCATGGCGCCCACCGTGAAGTCGACGACGCGCGCGACGAGGGACATCACCGAGGTGAAGGACTCGTCGAACTGCACCAGGCTGCGCGCCACCCGGCCGATCTCGGACAGGATGGTGGCTTCGTAGAGCTTGCGGTCCAGGAGATCGTTGACGCGGGACAGGATGTCGACGCCGGTGGTCTTCGGGGTCGCGGCTCCCGCCCACGGACGCACGGTGTCGGAGGAGAGGATGTTCTTCACGAGCTCCAGGATCCGCTGCGGGTCCGAGTCCTTGGTGATGTAGTAGTCGGCGCCCGTCTCCAGGCCCCAGAAACGGTCGCCGGCCTGGTCCTTGCTGGTGAGGATCACGACGGGGACGGACTTGGTGCTGGGCTCGGTCTTGAGCAGGCGGCAGGCCTGGTAGCCGTTCATCCTCGGCATCATCACGTCGAGGATGACGAGGTCCACACCCTCCGCCATCGCCTTCTCGATCGCCTCCAGCCCGTCGCGCGCGGTGAGGACCGAGTAGCCGGCCGCGGCCAGCATCTTCTCGATCATCCGCAGCACGAGCGGACTGTCGTCCGCGATCAGGACTCTCGGAACGGGCACCCGACCTCCGCCGGAAAGCGTTTGTACGGTAAGGGGTTCGTATCCTAACATGGTGGTTTCGCGCCGAGACGTGCCCCGGCCGCTCTGGGCCGTACGCCGCCGAAGGACCAAGGTTCCATTGAAACTTTCCCGATCCTCGTACGTATTTTGTATTTTGGGCGGTCGCAGGGGCGACGGGCCGAGCCGGCATTGATGCCGGCCCAGGAGGGGGCGTAAATGGCGGTGTCGAAGAGGACGCGGATCGTGCTCGGGGTGGTGGCCGTCCTGGTGATCGGCGGCGTGGTCGCCTTCAACGTCACCAAGGACCGGCGCAACAAGATCCCCGTCCAGACCCAGAAAGTCGCGCGCCGCGACCTCGTGTCCACCGTGTCCGCCTCCGGCGAGATCAAGCCCAAGAAGTTCGTGAACGTGGCCGCGGACGTCTCCGGCCGCATCACGGACCTGTACGTCAAGGAAGGCGACAGCGTGCGCCGCGGGCAGATGCTCGCGCGCATCGACGCCACCCGGCTCGAGGCCGGCAAGGAGCAGTCGGAGGCGGCGGTGCAGGCCGCGCGCGCCGACCTCGCGCGCGCCGAAGCGGACGTCCAGAACGCGCGCCTCGGCTTCGAGCGCGCGAAGAAGATGCGCTCGGACCAGCTGATCTCGGACCAGCAGTTCGAGCAGGCGGACGCGGACCTCAAGATGAAGGCGGCGGCGGTGGACGCGCAGAAGCGCCGCATCCGGCAGCAGGAGGCCATGCTGGCCAGCACCAGCGACGACGTGCGCAAGACGGTCGTGGTCGCGCCCATGAACGGCGTGGTCACCAGCCTCCAGAAGGAGCAGGGCGAGTCGGTCATCGGAGCACAGAGCTTCTCGCCCACCGTGATCATGACCGTGGGTGACGTCTCCGCCTTCGAGGTGGAGATCATGGTGGACGAGACCGACATCCGCTACGTGACGCTCGGGCAGCCGTCGGAGGTCCGGGTGGATGCGCTGGAGGGCGTGAAGCTCAAGGGCGAGGTCACCGAGATCGGGTCGTCCGCGATCCCGCGCGGCGCCAGCGCCGCCTCCACCACCACGACGTCGAGCACGGCCAACCAGGCCAAGGATTTCAAGGTCACGGTCACCCTCAAGGAGCCGCCGCCCTCGTTGCGCTCGGGCCTCAACGCGACGGCGGAGATCACCACCAACAAGAAGGAGAAGGTGGTCGCCATACCGATCCAGGCGGTGGTGGTGCGCGAGGTGAGCAAGGAGGGCA
>DASTLK010000604.1:0-2585 GCA_035715025.1 Vicinamibacteria bacterium | reverse complement strand
TTCTCCTCGGCCAGCAGGTTCCCGCAGCCGAGGGCCGCCTCGACGCGTTCGTAGCCGGCCTCGGTCAGCTCGACGTTGCGGCCGTATTCGTCGGTGTCGAAATGGACGTCGGGGGTGAGAGAGGCGACAACCTCGGCCATCTGCCGCGCCGCCGACGCCCTGCTCTCGACGTCGCCGGCGATGACCAGGGGCACGCGCGCCTCGTCCACCAGCAGCGAATCGGCCTCGTCCAGGAGCGCGAAGTGGAACGGGCGATGGACGAGATCGCCCGCGTCGCGCACGAGCAGGTCGCGCAGGTGATCGAAGCCCGCTTCCTTGGCCGTGACGTAGGTGACGTCGGCGGCGTAGGCGCGCCGCCGCTCCGCGGGCGCGCGCCCGCCGTCGATCCAATCCACGGAGAGGTCCAGGGCGCGATAGATCGGGCCCATCCACTCCGCGTCGCGCCGGGCGAGGTAGTCGTTGAACGTCAGCACGTGGAGGCCGCGGCCGGTGAGGGCGTTCAGATACACGGGCATCACCGCGGCCAGCGTCTTCCCCTCCCCCGTCTGCATCTCCACGACCGCGCCCCGATGGAGGGCGAGGGCGGCCACCACCTGCTCGTCGAAGGGGCGCATCCCGAGGACGCGGCGCGCCACCTCGCGGACGAGGGCGTAGGCCCGGACCTGGATCTCGTCGAGGGGCCGGCCGCCCCGCGCCTCCGCGCGCAAGGCCTGGGCGCGCGCGGTCAGGTCGAGGTCGCCGAGGGCTCGGAGCTCCGGCTCCAGGCGGCCGATGTCGGCCAGCGGCCCTCGATAGTCGGACAGGTCGTCAGTGACCGTCGAGCCGCGCAGCCGCGCCAGCCGCTCGCGCAGTCCACCGCGGTGGCTCATCGCGTCGCCCGCGAGCGTACCACGCGCGCGCGTATCATCCGCCGCGCGCCCGCCCCACGCGCGCGACGGCGGGTGGTAGCGTCACTCCCAGGGAGGACGAGCATGGCCAACACGAAGAGCACCGACCGAATCCCGCAGCGCGCCCTCGGCCGCACCGGCGCCGAGGTCTGCATCATGGGCCTGGGCGGCTATCACCTCGGCACGATCCAGAGCAAGCGCGAGGCCGTGCGCATCGTGCAGGCGGCGGTGGACGAGGGCATCACCTTCATGGACAACGCCTGGGAATACCACGACGGCGAGAGCGAGACGCTCATGGGCAAGGCCCTGTCCGAGGGCGGGCGGCGGGACCAGGTCTTCCTGATGACGAAGTGCTGCACGCACGGCCGCGGCAAGGCGGTGGCCTTCCGCCAGCTCCACGAATCCCTGCGCCGGCTGCGCACCGACCACCTCGACCTCTGGCAGATCCACGAGGTCGTCTACGAGAACGATCCGGAGAAGCACTTCGCCAAGGAGGGCGCGGCGGAGGCGCTGGCGGAAGCCAAGCGCCAGGGCAAGGTGCGCTTCGTGGGCTTCACCGGACACAAGGACCCGCGCCTGCACCTGAAGATGCTGCAGCACGGGTTTCCGTTCGACACCTGCCAGCTTCCGCTC
This sequence comes from Vicinamibacteria bacterium, assembly GCA_035715025.1. Lineage (GTDB taxonomy): Bacteria > Acidobacteriota > Vicinamibacteria > Fen-336 > Fen-336 > AA29. Next base: position 1,065 of record DASTLK010000604.1, on the reverse strand, counting down.
AACTGCTTCGACGCCGGCTTCCGGAGCTTCGAGCGGCAGGTCCTGCCCGAGCTGGTGACGCGCGGGATCGCGCCCCTGGGCATGAAGCCGATCTGCGGCGACGGCGATCCGGCCAAGAAGCGCGCGGTCAAGGCCACGGACGCGTTGCGCTACGCGATGAGCCTGCCCGTGGCCACGACCATTACCGGCATCGACTCCATGAAGGTCCTGCGCCAGAACCTCGCCGTCGCGCGCGGCTTCGAGCCGCTGGCGGAGGCGGAGATGGAAGCGCTCAGACGCCAGTCCGCCGAGCTCGCCGCCGACGGCCGGTTCGAGCTGTACAAGACGACCGCGAAGCACGAGGGGGCGGTGGGGCGCAAGGAGCACGGATTCCCGGAGGAGCGGGAGGCCTGACCCTCGTTTGACTCCGGTGGCGGGTCCGCCCTAGGGTACGGCCGCGAGACCCCACATATGAGCCTTTGTCCGCCGCGCGCCCTGCGTGTCGCCCTGCTCGCCGCGGTCCTCCTGTCGTCCGCGAGCGCGGCCCCGGCCGCCGATCCGACCCTTCGCGTCGACCTCGGGGACGGAACGCACCTGGATCTGGTCCTCGTGAAGTCCGGCACCTTCCGCGAGGGATCGCCGCCCGGTGAAGCCGGCCGCGGCGACGACGAGAACGCCCGCGACGTCACCCTCTCCCGCGACTTCTACGTCGGCAAGTACCCGGTCACGCGCGGGCAGTTCGCGCGCTTCGTGGCCGAGACGGGCTACCGGACGGAGGCGGAGAAAGGCACGTCCGGCGGCTCCGGGTTCGACGGTCAGGGCCTCGTCCAGCGCAAGGACTTCAACTGGAAGAGCCCCGGCTTCGCCCAGGACGACGACCACCCGGTCGTGATCGTCACCTACGACGACGCGCAGGCGTTCACGCAGTGGCTCTCGCGCAAGGCGGGCCGCGCCGCGAGCCTGCCGACGGAAGGGCAATGGGAGATGGCCTGCCGCGCGGGCTCGAAGGCGCGTTTCTACCAGGGCGCCTCGGACGACGAGGCGCGGACCATCGCCTGGTTCAAGTCCAACGCCGGCAACGGCACG
>DASTLK010000603.1:0-6480 GCA_035715025.1 Vicinamibacteria bacterium | reverse complement strand
CCGGAAATCGGTGGGCCAGGAACGGCGGGATGCGGCCGATGGCGCCGGGCTTGCCTTCCACGTTGACGAGCGAGACGTTGCCCTCGGTCGCGGCGTAGAACTCCAGGATGTGCGGAATGGCAAACCGTTCCTGGAAGGCCTTCCACACGTCCGGCCTGAGCCCGTTGCCGCAAGCGATCCTGATCCGGTGATCGGTCTCCTGCGGGCGCGGCTCGGTGTGCAGCAGGTACCGGCACAGCTCGCCGATGTACTGGAAGAGCGTGCAGTCCCAGCCGACGAGATCACTCCAGAACTGGCGGGCCGAGAATCCCTCGCGGATCACGACCGAGCCGCCGCCCACCAGCACCGCGCCCGTCGCGAGCACGCCGCCGACGCTGTGGAACATCGGGAGGCAGTCGTACATGCGGTCGCTCGAGCGAACGTCCATCAGCCCGGCAAACCAGTGGCTCCATTGCATCACCCGCGCGTGACTGACGTTGGCGGCCTTGGACCGCCCGGTGGTGCCGGAGGTGTAGATGTAGAGCGCGCGATCGTCGATGGTCACGGCCCGGCCCTCGGCCTCCCGCAGTGTGTCGACGCCGTAGCGTTCGATGTCGTCCTCGATCCGCGGGTAGTGGTCGTGACCGGCGCCGTGAACCCAGATCTTCGGCGCCCCGGCGAGGTGTGGCCGCACGGCGGTCAACCGATCGACGAGCTCCGCGGCCACGATCAGATGTCGGGGGGCGGCGAGGTTGATGCAATGCGCGAGCGCGGGCCCGGCGAGATTCGTGTTGAGCAGGGCCACCACCCCGCCGACGCGCGTGATGCCGAGCCAGATGGCCATGTACTCGGGGCGGTTCGGCATCAAGAGACAGACGGCGTCGCCCTTGGCGAGCTCCTGCTCGATCGCCCACCGCGCATATCGGGTCGATCGCTGCGCGAGCGCGCGATAGGTCAGGCACTCGCGGTCCGAGAGCAGGGCCGGCGCATCCCCGCACGTCTCCGCGAGCTCCTCGATGACGGTCGGCAGGATGCGATGGGGACGTCGGACGATGGGCGCCGTCCGCTCGAGGGCGCGCGCCCACGCCCTGGCGGACGAGGGTTTGCCGTTCACGCGGTGCCGCCCGCATCCACGGTGAGCACGGTCCCGGTGATGCTCTTGGCTCCGGGTCCGAGCAGGAACCCGACGGCGTCCGCGACGTCGTCCACTTCCGGAAAGCGGCCCAGCGCGCTCCGCCGCGCCACCTTCTCGCGGCGCTCGCCGTCCAGGCCCTGAGTCATCTCCGTGTCCAGGAACCCGGGCGCGACCGCGTTCACGTTGACGCCGCGCGGGCCGACTTCGCGCGCCAGCGATCGCGTGAATCCGATCAGGGAGGCTTTGGTCGCGCTGTAGACCGAGAGGCCGCTGTATCCCGTGAAGCCGACGATGGAGGCGACGTTGACGACGCGGCCGCCGCCGTCCGCCATCATGTGGCGGACCACGTATTTGGTCAGGACGATGGGCGAGAGCGTGTTCACGCGAATCAAGCTCTCGATCTGCGCGGTGTGCATGAGGGCCAGGGCGCCCTCCGCACCCTGGGCGGCGTTGTTGACGAGCCCGTAGATCGGTCCCAAATCCTTCCGCACCTTCTTGACGAGGTTCGGTATCTCTTGCACATCCGAGAGATCGAAGGGCATGAAGTGGACCGACCCCGGACGCGATGCCTCGGCCTGTTCGATGGTCGAGGCGAGCGGATCGCTCATCCGCCGCGCCACGGCCACGGCGCCGTAGCCCTCGCAGATGAGCCGGCGGACGATGGCCAGACCGAGGCCCCGGCTTCCGCCCGTCACGATCACCTTACGCAGGACGGGCCAGCTTGCCCGCGGCAGCCATCTCGAGCGCGGGAACGAAACGGATCGTGGCCGGAATCTTGTGGGGGGCCAGGCGGTCGTGACAGATCTGGAGGATCTCGCGCTTGAAGTCCACCCTCTCGCCACCGGCGTGGCTCGGATCGGGCTCTTCCTTCAACACCACGTCGGCGGCGACGAGCGAACCGGTAATGGGACTTCTCCGGGATCGCACCATGGACATGCGGACGGCCGGGTGTCGGTTGATCGCGGCCTCGACTTCCTCCGGGTAGACCTTCAGTCCTCCGACGTTGATGAGGCCGCTCCGGCGGCCGAGGAAGTAGTACCGGTCGCCGCGGCGCTGCACCATGTCGCCGGTGTCGACGAAGCCTTCCTCATCGGTGAGCACGGGATCGTCCTCGCCGAGATAGCGGACCGCATTCCGCGCGGAACGGATCCGCAGCGAACCCTCGACGACCTTGATTTGCACGTCGCCGGGCGCGCCGACCAGGCTCGCCGGAAACCCCTCCAGACCGTCGCTCACTTCGAATCCCACGCCGGCCTCCGTGGAGGCGAAGGCATGTCCGACGCTGGCCTGCGGGTAGAACGAATGGAGAGCGTTCAGGATCCCCTGGTCGGCGATCTCTCCGGAGAGGCGGATGTAGCGCGGCGCGATGGCGCGAGCGTCCGGGCTCATCAGCGCACGACGCCAATGCGAGGGGGTTCCCGAAACGTGCGTCGCCCCCTGCGCCCCGAGCCGCACGAGATAATCGCCGATCGGCTCGCCGGCCCCGGAAAGCACGAAGGAGCCGGGGCCCAGGACGGCCCGGAGAAAGATCTGGAGCCCTCCATACCGGCGAATGTCGTAGAACGTGCCCCACACCACGTCGGCGCGCTGTCCGAGGGCGCTGCCGATGGGCGCGGTCAGGCTGGCGAAGCTGTGAACGAGCATCTTGGGCGCGCCGGTCGTGCCGGAGGTGAGGAGCACCCACTCGGTTCGGCCGCACGTGACCGACGTCTTTTCGACGGGCATGACGGTGCCGTGGCCGATCACCCGCAGGGGAACGCCCGATGGGTCATCGCCGCCGTCGTGATCCGAGACGATCGCCTCCACTCCCGCTTTCGCGACGACGGCGGGAAGATGCTCGGGCGGCAGGTCAGGTGGGCAGATGACGAGGCGGCGGGCCATTCCGTCCAGCTCGATGAGCGCGAGCGCCGTGGCCAGCGGATCCCGAGTGGCGACGAGAACGGACCGGCGGGCGAGCTCCGCCCCTCGGCCGGGGAGGCCCGTGCCGTCGAGAGGGGGGCCGAGGGGAACGCTGGCCGTGGCCCCGCGCAGGAAGCGCTGCGGGCCCTCCGGCGCGTTACCGAGCCAGTCTCGAATCGACGCCATGGGACTGGGCGGCGTGTTCATAGAACCTGATGAAGTCACCCAGCGTCACCGGATACGCGATGTCTTCCGTTTCGGTGAACGGATCGAATCCCAGTGTCTCTTCGAGCCGAGCCACCAGGATGGCGATGCCGAGCGAGTCGAGCCCCGAATCGAGCAAGACCAGGTCATCGGTCAGGGGAGGCAGACTCTTCGTGTCGTCCTCCGCAATCCGCTGAATCTCCGAGATCACGGCGGCCTTGACGGACGTGCCTTCTCGCCACGTGTTCATTGAACGCTCGTGTTGACGACGATGCTCTGAATCAGCGTCCGAAGGAGCTCGACTCCTTCGAACAGCTCCTGCTCGGGCAAGGGGTGCGCGAGCGCCATCTCCGCTTCCAGCGCGCGGAAGAGCTCCTGGGTATGGGTGACGTCACAAACGCCATGGACGTCCGTGTATTCCATCTCGGCCGAGCCCTGGCGCTGGGCGAGATCGGCGAGATAGGACATGAACCGCTGGATGAAGCCTTCGAAGAAGGCCATCGTCACCACGATCGGCACCGCCGACAGCCGTCCGATGAACAAGCGAACGTTCATCAGGTTGCGATGGATGGCCTGCGCATCCGCTTCGGTCGGGATGGCGTGGGCGGCAAGGGCGAACCGCCGCATCATCCCGGGATGACAGTCGCGCACCTCTTCGCGCAGGTTGTCCATGATCTTGGCGCGGGCCTCCTCCGACCGGACCGCGATGTAGGCGCCGGTCATCCAGTAGATGAAATTCCCCTCCAGCACCGCCGTGTAGCGGGCGATGATTCCGCGGCGCTCCTCGGCGGACAGGTGAGCGGAGTGGCGGAGCGACGCGAGAAGATCGCCGGTCGCTCGGTCTAGGTACGCTTGGATCGACGCCGTCTTCGATTCCTGCGGTCTCACCCCATCAACGGTTTCTGTAGCCCTCACGACACCAACAGCTTCGGTAGTCATCGTTGCTCCTTTGGCGGGACACTGCTGTTCGCTCGGTACATCGGCGAACAGGGACGCAGGATCGAAGATGGAGAATGAGACGCTGCGGAGGCTTCGCCCCCTTCGGTTTTCGTCCTACTTTCGTAGAACGGAAGCCGCGTCCGATGCTGGCACACGACTCCGGCAGACGACCCCGGGTCGGTCGCATCGACGGGGGAAGCCGTCATCGCGACGAGAAGCAAGACCCATGCCCTCAACAAGCTCAAGAGGTGGAAGGTCGAGCCGGCCGGTCAGGAGCAGGGACCGGGAACAAGTGGGCAGCGTCGTTCCACTATTGGGTAGCGAACTCGCGTCGCGCCTCGTTCAGCTCGGGCAGACCCGGGTCCGCACGGCTCCAGTTGGCGAGAAAACGGCGGTAGTGACGGCGGGCGGACGCGCGGTCGCCGGCTGCCGCGGAGGCACGCGCCCGTCCGAGGAGGGCGAGCGATCGGTTGGGTGCGCGCTGCAGGACCCGCTCGAAGGCCGCCGCCGCCTCTTGCGGCCGAGCCAGCTCGAGGAGGATCTCTCCGCAGAGCTCGGAGGCGGGCTTGATGGGGCGCGGCAGGCCCAGGGGCGGCGGGAGCTGGCCCTCCAGGACGACCGCTTCCTGCATCCTTGCCACCGCCTCTGGGCCACGCCCTGCGGTCACCGCCAGCAGCGCGGCCAGCTCTTTCTCCATCACGGCCACGTCGAGCGCGCGAGGGCCGGTTCCCCCTGACGCCCCCGGTCCCGCGCGTCGGGCCAGCTCGGCCCGCGCCATCTCCGCCGTCCTGGGATCCCCGCGGCGCGCCGCGCTCATGCCGATCGCGAACAGCTCGCTGGTGGTGTCGAAGCTCGTCGCGGTCGCGAGATCCTGGAACGATCGGGTCTCCACCACGTAGCGGGCGCGCATGTCGGACAGGAGTGCCTTCAGCCTCGCGGCACCGGTGGCCTCCACCGCGGGCCGGATGAGGTCGAGCGTCTCCCGAGCCTTCTGGAAGCGGCCCTGCTGGAGCGACTCGTAGAGCAGCCAGGAGAGGCTGTGGTAGTCGCGCATGCCGACTCCGAGATTTTTGCGCTTGACCCAGGCGTCCGACGCGAGGAAGGACGCTTCGTCGGAGGCCGCGGCGTCGTCCCACAGGCCGAGCTGGAGAAAGATGTGGGCCGGCATGTGCAGCGCGTGGCTCGAGTGGGGCGCGACCTTGGCATAGCGGCGCGCCGCGGGAAGCGCGAGCCGCGCGTGGTCCGGGTCGTCGTAATCGTGAATCAGGTAGTGGAGCGCTCCCGGATGCTCCGGATCCCGGGCCAGCACCCGTTGCAGGATGGCCGCCACCTGCTTCTGGGTCTCGCTGCCCACGAGCGCGTGCGCATGTCCGTCGTCGCCCCCGTCGTTGAAGAGGGCCGGGCTGCGGGCGGCCGTGCCCATCAAGGCGAGGGCGTGGAAGGTCGAGGCCTCGAGGTCCTCCGGATACGAGGCGGCCAGCCGCCCCATGGCCTCCGCATAGGCGCGGTCCCGTGCCGCCCGCTCTCCGCTTCCGAACAGGATCTCGACCGCGCGCAGGTAGTCCTTCTCGCGGTTCGTGGGCGCCTTGGCGAGGCGGGCCTCCGGCGTCGGCCCCAGCCGGAGCAGGCTCTCGCGCGCCGTGTCCGTGTCCTGGTTCAGCCAGAGCGTCTGGTTGCAGGCCATGGCTTCGCCCCAATAGGCGAGCGCGAAGTCGCGATCGATGCGCTGGGCCTCACGAAAGGCCTCGACCGCGTCCTCGTACTCGAAGTTGTGGAGGGCGGTCACGCCGCGCAGGAAGGACGGCTGCGCGGCGGGGGAGCCGGAAGTGGGAAACCGGAGCGGCGACAGCGCGAGGAGCGCGAGGAGCGCGAACCGGCCCACGGCGGCGATGCTAGCATGCAGGTCGTGAGCTCACCGCCGCCGCGCCGGCGCTTCCTCGAAGCCTCGGCGGGGGCCGCGGTCGCGACGTGGCTCGGCCGCGCCGCATACGTGGGCGCCGCGCTGCGGACGTCCCTCAGCGGTGGCGAGGCCCTGCTCGGAACGCTGCCGTTCGTCGACGAGGGAACCTTTCCGCTGGAGAAGACCGTGGGTGCCGGTCTGGGCCGGCGGCGTGCGGTGGACCTGTCCGCTCTCTCGCCGGAAGCGCTCCCGGTTCCGCAGGACCGGTTCTTCATCCGCACGGGTTGTCCCGATCCGCTCCCCTCCACGACCTCGTGGAAGGTCCGGGTGCGCGGGCTTGTCGAGGCGCCCGTGGATCTCGAGGTGGAAGCGCTGCGGCGGGAGGCGGACGACCGGGGCGCTCACGTTCTCGAGTGCGCGGGCA
>DASTLK010000602.1:0-4611 GCA_035715025.1 Vicinamibacteria bacterium | reverse complement strand
GCGGCGCGCCTACGCCGCCGACGTCACCTACGTCACGGCCAAGGAAGCGGGCTTCGATCACCTGCGCGACCTGCTCGTGCGCGACGCGGGCGATCTCGTCCATCGCCCCTTCCACTTCGCGCTCCTGGACGAGGCGGATTCGCTGCTCGTGGACGAGGCGCGCGTGCCCCTGGTCATCGCCGGCGATGTCGAGAGGGTGACGTCGGCGGCGCGGCAGATGGCCGAGGTCGTCGCCTCTCTGATCCCCAACGTGCATTTCGACACCGACGAGTACGGCCGGAACGTCGAGCTGACCGAGGCCGGCTACGAACGCGTCGAGGCCGCCCTCGGCTGCGGGAACCTCGTGGCCGAGGAGAACTACGGGCTCCTCACCGAGCTCCACTGCGCGCTGCACGCGCGCGTGCTGCTGCGGCGCGACGCCGACTACATCGTGCGCGGCGGACGCATCGAGATCGTGGACGAGCTCACGGGCCGCGTGGTGGAGGACCGCCACTGGCCGGACGGGCTGCAGGCGGCGCTGGAGGCCAAGGAAGGCCTGGAGCGCCGCGCGGAGGGGCGCATCCTCGGGTGGATGACGCTGCAGCACTTCCTGCGCGCCTATCCGCGGCGGTGCGGGATGACGGGCACCGCGCGCGACGCCGCGGACGAGCTGGACGAGTTCTACGGCCTGCCCGTGGTGGTGGTCCCCACGCACCGCCCTCTCATCCGCGTCGACGCGGACGACGTCGTCTTCACGCACCGCGCGGCCAAGGAAGCGGCCGTCGCCGACGAGGTGCGGCGGACGCACGCCACCGGCCGCCCGATCCTGGTGGGCACGCTCACCGTCGCCGAATCCGAGCGCCTGGCCGCGCGCCTGCGCGCGGACGGCGTGGAGTGCCAGGTCCTCAACGCGCGCCACGACGAGAGGGAGGCGCGCATCGTGGCGGGCGCGGGCGCGCCCGGGGCGGTGACGATCTCCACCAACATGGCGGGGCGAGGCACGGACATCCGCCTGGGCGGAGAGGACGAGAGCGGACGGGAGGCGGTGGTCGCGCTCGGCGGCCTGTACGTCATCGGCACCAATCGCCACGAGACCCGGCGCGTCGACCTGCAGCTTCGCGGCCGGGCCGGGCGCCAGGGCGATCCCGGCACCTCGCGTTTCTTCGTGAGCCTCGAGGACGACCTGCTCGCGCGCTACGGGGTGGAGCGGCTGATCCCGGCGGGCGCGCGGCCGGAGGACCAGGAGGCCCCCATCGACAGCCCCGTCGTCCGGCGCGAGATCGCGCGTGCCCAGCGCATCATCGAGGGCCAGAACCGGGAGATCCGCCGCACGCTCTGGCGCTACGCGTCGGCGATGGAGGACAACCGGCGGCTCGTTCACGGGCGACGGCAGGCGCTCCTCCGGGGCCAGGAGGAGCCGGACATCTGGCGCCACGAGGGCGAACGCTACGAAGCGCTCGTCCGCGCGGCCGGCGCGGACGCCGTGCGTCGGTCCGAGGTCGTCGTGACGCTCGCGCACATCGACCGCGCCTGGAGCGACTACCTGTCCTTCGTGGCCGACCTCCGCGAAGGGATCCACCTCGTCGGCCTCGGCGGCCAGGATCCGCTGTCGCGCTTCAAGGTCCAGGCCGCGGAGGCGTTCGAGGCCATGCAGGACGACGTGGCCGACTGCGTGCGCGCCTCGCTCCTCCGGATCGAGCCGGGGGCGGGCGGCCTCGACCTCTCGCACGTGGCCATCAAGGGGCCTGCGTCCACCTGGACCTACCTCGTCAACGACGACCCGTTCCGCAACCAGCTCGGCGCCACGCTCATGGGTCCGGGCAAGACGACCTTCGCCATCGGGGCCGCGATGTTCGCGGGCCCGTTGCTCATCCTCCTCGGCCTCGTCGACCGCTTCTTCCGCAAGCGGCGGCACGCGCGATGAACGTCCGCGATCAGCTCGTGGTGGCGGCGGTCCTCGGCGTCGCCACCTATTTCGCGCTGCTCCGCATCGCCGAAGCGAAGTGTGACGCCGCCGTGGGCGGGGAAATGGTGCCGCTCGACGCGCAACATCCGGCGGAGCGCGAGGCCTTCGAGCATCTCCGCTCGCGCATCGCGGCCATGGGCGACGCCGCGCTTTCCGACCGCCTGGAGGACCTGCGCCAGAAGCACGAGATCTGGGTGGCGCCGCGCCTGGGCCCCGAGCGCTGGGCGGTGTACGTGGAAGCGCTGTCCCTGGTGAAGCGCATCGCCATCCGGCGCGAGGCGCTGCTGGATCCGGTCGCGCACCTGTACCGCACGCCGCGGCCGGACATCCCGCGTCCCTATCAGGAAGCGCACGCCTGGATCGGGCTGGCCGGAGCCCTGCGCCACGAGCTCGCCCATCACGACGGTCTGCGCGACGAAGCGCCGGCCTACGACGCCGAGCTGGCCTGGTACGAGACGGTGCGGCACTCGCCGCGGCTCGACGGGATGCCCGACGAGCAGCGGCGCGCCTGGGAGTGGGGACTGGAGTCGGCCATCCTGAGCGCGCGCAAGGCGCGCGCGTCGGCGGTGGGAAGCTAGCGGCCCGGCGGCATCGACTTGAGCATCGGGTTGTCCACCTTGCGGTAGCCGGCGGGAACATCCCAGGCGGAGGCGGCGATCGGGCCCTTCTTCACCTCGACCACTTCACTCGAAGAGCTCCTCGACCGGCCCATGACGGTGGTGGTGTTGGTGATGGCGAGGGGGAACCCGCGCACCTCCTTCATCTTCGCCGCCATGTCGGCCATGCCCTTGGCCATGGGTCCCATCGCCGCCATCGTGCTGCGCATGCTTTCCGCGAAGTCGCGATAGGTGTCCCAGGTCTGGACCGGGATGGGCACCTCGGTGGAATTGCACTGCTCGGTCTTCGAGAACTGGCCAAAGGTGATCGTCCAGTTGTCGCAGGTGTAGCCGGCGATCTTGCGGGTGGTGCCCGTCTTCTTGACGTCGAAGCTGCCCGTCACCGCCCCCATCATCCCCTGCATCCGCTTCTGCATTTCCGGCGGCAGGTTCTTCATCTGCTCCTGGGCACGCTGGACCTCGGGGCTGTTCATCGCCTGCTGCATCCGCGTCTTCATCTGTTCCATGTCCTGCCGGGTGACGACGAAGTACTCCTTCTTGCGCCCGTCGATCACGGTGATCTGGCCGGTCTTGAGGTCGATGATGGCCTCCTGGCCCTCCGCCTGGACGATGCGCGCGTGATCGCTCGAGAGATAGCTGGTGGCGGTGGCGGGCTCCGCGCCCTCGCGCGTGATCCGGGAGACGATGGTGAGGTCGTCCGCGGCCGCGGGAAGGGCCGCGATCAGCAGCGCGGCGGCCACGAAGGGCATCCGGAATGACATGAATCCTCCTCGTCGCGCGAAGGCGACGCAGGCGGGCAGGATACCACGCGGGCGGCGGCGCCTCCGCGGAGTCAGGCCCCCGCGCGACTCGCCGTGCCGCCGACGGCGCCACGCGCGCGCTTGTCCTCGTACATGGCCTCGTCGGCCAGGTTCAGCGCGGCGTCCGGATTCCCGCCCGCCGGCAGCGGGGCCACCCCGGCCGAGAAACCGATCGGAGGTCCCTCCTTGGCCGCCCGGCGCAGGCGGTCGCGCATGGCCTCGACGCGGCCGTTGACGGACGCGGAATCCAGGCCCTTGGCCACCACCAGGAACTCGTCGCCCCCGTAGCGGACGAACGAGTCCGCCGGCCGGAAGGCTTCGCGCAAGGCGACGGCGAACCGGCGGAGCGTTTCGTCGCCGGCCTGATGGCCGTGGAGATCGTTGATCTGCTTGAAGCCGTCGAGGTCGAAGAAGATCAGGGTGGCGCCCGCGGGCTGGGCCATGCGAAGGATCTCCCGCAGCGAGCGGCGGTTGGCCAGGCCGGTGAGGGTGTCGCGGTCGGCCAGTGTCCGGAGGTCTTCCTGGGCGACGAGGAGCTCGACGTTCGTCTGCAGAAGCTCCCTCTGCACCCATTCCGACACGGCCAGGACGCAGCCCAGGGCCAGGACCCATTCCGCGGTGCTGTCGAAGGACGAGGCGGCGGAAGAGACGATCCCCGCCGCACGAGCGAGGCCCGGCGCGACCGAGCCCGGCCCGGCCAGGCTGAGCGCGTACGCGCCCGCCTCCGCGAAGCCGAGCGTGCCCCGGATCAAGAACCCGATGGCCAGCCAGATCAGGGCCACGTCGAACCGGACGAGCAGGAAGACGCCGGCCGCGATCAGGAAGGTTCCCATCGCCGTGTGCTGGACGACGCCGATCATGTTGACCGAAGGGACGAGACTGGCCGCGAGGGCGTAGGCGGCGAGGCCGGCGTAGAGGCGGCGCGGCGCGATCAGCGGCCGTCCCGCGCGCAGCATCACCCACGCGCCCTGGATGAGGAACAGGACGAACGTGGTCTTCGCTCCCATGTAGATCGGCGCCACCACCGCGTGCAACACCCACGCGGGCGGCTGCACGAACCAGAACAGCGACGTGATCGCGAGGGCGGCAAGGTTGAACAGCCAGGCCCGGACCCACCACCGCAGCGCCGCCGTGCGGATGTTGCGGCCCAGCACGCAGAAGAAGACCGTGATCATGACCAGGGAGGTGACCTGGACGCTCGTGCTCCAACGCCACAGCAGCAGGTCTTCGTTCATCGGCGGGCCAACCT
>DASTLK010000601.1:0-3495 GCA_035715025.1 Vicinamibacteria bacterium | reverse complement strand
GGACGTGGCCCTAGTGCCCTCCTACGTGGCCGCCGTCGCCGCGCGCGTCGGACGCGTCCGCCAGCAGGTCGCGTGGATCAATGCCATGAGCGTCGAGGCCAGCGCCGCGCAGGTCGCGGACGTGGAGGCCCTGCCCTTCGTGGCCCGCGTCGATCTGGTGCGTGGGTATCGGCGGCGGCCGGAGGACGAGCTCTTCCGGCGCGTTTCCGTCGACCTGGGCCCGAGCGATCCGGTCAAGCGCACCCGACCGGCCACGCCCGCTTCGGTCGCGTTCGACTACGGCGCCTCCGCCGGCCAGCTCAACCAGATCGACGTGCCCGCCGTGCACGAGATGGGGCTGCACGGCGAGGGCGTCGTCGTGGCCGTGTTCGACGCGGGCTTCAACACGCTGTTCCACGAGGCCTTCGCGGCCATGTCCATCGTCGATCGCCACGACTTCGTCAACGGCGACGACGACGTGGGCGACGGGCCCGACCGCGGAGAGGGCAGCCACGGCACCGCGACACTCTCCGTCCTCGGCGGCTTCGCTCCCGGCCACCTGATCGGCCCCGCCTTCAACGCGACCTTCCTCCTGGCCAAGACCGAAGACACCACGAGCGAGACGCCGGTGGAGGAGGACAACTGGGCCGCGGCCGCGGAGTGGGCGGAGGCGAGGGGCGCCGACGTGATCAGCAGCTCGCTCGGCTATCTGACTTTCGACCCCGGGTCGTCCAGCTACACGTTCGACGACATGAACGGCACCGTGGCCATCTCGACGCGCGCCGCGGACCTGGCGGGAGCGCGGGGCGTCGTGGTCGTGAACTCGGCCGGCAACGAGGGGCCCAACGCGCTGCACAACACGCTGGGCGCGCCGGCCGACGGCTTTCTCGTCCTCGCCGTCGGCGCGGTGACACCCCTGGGGGCGCGCGCCAGCTTCAGCTCCGTCGGTCCCACCAGCGACGGTCGCGTCAAGCCCGACATCGCCGCGCAGGGAGTCGCGGTCACCGCTGCCGCCCCGCACACCCCGAGCGGATACGTGACCGTGAGCGGGACGTCGTTCTCCTGCCCGCTCACCGCGGGCGTGGTCGCGCTCGTCCTCCAGGCGCGGCCCTCGGCCACGGTGAGCGAGGTCGAGGACGCTCTGCGCGCGACGGGCAGCCAGGCCGGGCGTCCGGACAACCTGCTGGGCTGGGGCATCGTGGACGCCGCCAAGGCCATTCAGGCGATCACGCCGTAGCGGCTACCTTCCGTCTCCGTCCGCCTCGCCAATCGAGCGCCGGTGGAATCCCGCTGGCACTCTATGCGTAACGAATATATGCTCCGCGCACCGATTCACTCGCGGAGGCCTGATGCCCGACCGCCGTCCTCCCCTCGATAACTTCCTGCCCCTGCGCCCGGTCGAGTTCGACGTCCTGCTCGCCCTCGGCGACGGCGAGCGGCACGGCTACGCGATCATGCAGGAAGCGCGGCGCCGGAGCGACGGACAGGTCCAGCTCGAGCCGGGCACGCTGTACCGCGCGTTGCGCCGGATGCGCGAGGCCGGCCTGGTCACGGAAACGACGGGCCGCGGGCCGGACGGAGGCGACGAGCGGCGGCGCACCTACCGGCTCACCGCGCTCGGGCGGAGGGTCGCCGCCGCCGAAGCCCAGCGCATGGCCGGCCTCGTCATGGCCGCGCGGGCACGCGGCCTGCTTGGCAAGGCTTGAGATGACCCCCGCGATCCCACCCGCCGCCCGCCGCGCCTACGCCATCCTGCTGCGGGCCTATCCCCGTGCGTTTCGCGAGGACGTGGGGGAGGAGATGGCGGCGGCGTTCGCCGATCGTTATCGGGACCAGGCCCCGCGCGGGCGCGTCGCGCTCGCCGCCTTGTGGGCGCGCACCCTGTGGGACACCGCGCGCAACGCCACGCCCGAACGGCTGGCCGCGCCGGCCCATCCGCAGCCGAGCGCAGGAGGAGACATGGACCGGCTGGGCCAGGACGTCCGCTACGCGCTGCGCGCGCTCGCGCAGCACCGCTCCTTCGCGATCGTCGCCGTGCTCACCATCGCGCTCGGCGTGGGCGCCAACACTGCGATCTTCTCCGTCGTCAACGCCATGCTCCTGCAGCCCCTGCCCTATCCGGCGGCGGAGCGCCTGGTCATGGTCTGGACCACGACGGGGAGCGGCAACAACGCCGCCGCCTGGCCGGAGTACCTGGACTGGCGGGCCCAGTCGCACGCGTTCGAGGAGATGGGCGTGTGGCGCGGCCAGAGCGTGACCCTGACCGGCGGCGACGCCGAGCCGGACCGGGCCGTCGGCGCCTTCGTCAGCGCGAGCTTCCTCGACGTGGTGGGGGCGCGCGCCCGGCTGGGCCGCACGTTCCGGCCAGAGGAGACGGACCCGACGAGCGCCCAGCCGGTGGCGATGATCAGCAACGGCCTGTGGACGCGGCGCTTCGGCGCCGATCCCGGGATTGTCGGGCGCACCCTCGTCCTCAACGGCCAGCCGCGCACGGTGGTGGGCGTGCTCGGGCCGGAGTTCGAGAGCGGCCGCGCGCCCTTCGACGGGTGGTTCATGGGCACCGAGGTCTGGCTTCCCGTCGCCGACTTCCCCAACGCGAACGGTCTCGCGCGCGGGCAGACCGAGCTGCTGGTGGCCGCGCGCCTGCGGCCGGGGACGACGGTCGCGGCTGCCCAGGCCGACCTCGCCTTGGTCGCGCAGCGCCTGGAGCAGGCCTACCCGGACACGCACGCGCACCGCTCGGTGACGATCGTGCCCCTGCACGACCAGCTCGTCGCGGGCGTGCGCCCTGCCCTTCTCCTCCTCCTCGGCGCCGTCGGCCTGGTCCTTCTCATCGCCTCCGCGAACGTCGCGAACCTGCTCCTCGCGCGGGCGTCCTCTCGACAGCGCGAGCTGGCCTTGCGCAGCGCGCTCGGAGCCGGCCGCCGGCGCCTGGTGGCCCAGCTCCTGACCGAGAGCATGGTCCTCGCCCTGGCCGCGGGCGCGCTGGGCGCGGTGATCGGCTCCTTCGCCCTCCGTGGCCTGGTCGCGCTCGTGCCCGCGGACGCCGGACTGCCGGCGAGGCTGGGCATCGACCGCACGGTGCTGGCCTTTACGGCGGGCCTGTCCCTCCTGACGGGCGTGATGTTCGGCCTCGTCCCCGCTCTGCAGGCCTCGCGGCCAGACCTCGTGGCCGTGCTGCGCGAGGGCGGGCGGTCGGTGGGAGGCGCGGCGCGGCGTCGCTTCCGCGACGGCCTGGTGGTGGCGGAGATCGCGCTCTCGCTCGTCCTGCTCGTGGGGGCCGGCCTCCTCCTGCGCAGCGTGCTCGCGCTCCAGAACGCCGATCCGGGATTCCGCACCGAGCGCCTGCTCACGATGGAGTTCCGCCTGCCCCCGGCCCGCTACGCGCAGCCGGCCCAGATCGCGGCCTTCTTCCGCGCGATCCTCGAGCGCATGCGGACGGTGCCGGGCGTGGAGAGCGTAGCCCTGGTGCGCGCGGTGCCCTTCAGCGGCAACGGCGGCTCCAGCCCGTACGAG
>DASTLK010000600.1:0-4118 GCA_035715025.1 Vicinamibacteria bacterium | reverse complement strand
TCGATGCGGTCGAAGCGCTGGTCCAGCGCCAGGCCGGAGTCGCGGTGGTGGAAGGCGGGGAAGCGGTCGGTGCCCACGCCGTAGACGGGGACACCGAGCGTCTCCAGGGCCTCGACGGTCCGCGCAAGGTCGAGGACCGACCTGGCTCCCGAGCAGACCACGGCCACGGGCAACCGGGCCAGCGCGGTCAGGTCCGCTGAAACGTCCCCGGTCTCGGTCACGTCGCGGTGCACGCCTCCGATGCCGCCCGTGGCCATCACGCCGACACCGGCCTGATGCGCGATGGCGATGGTGGCCGCGACCGTCGTCGAGCCCGCGTGGCCCGTCGAAACCGTCGAAGCGAGGTTGCCGAGGTTCACCTTCATGACGCCGAGCGTGGCGGCGAGGCGCTCCAGCTCGTCGGCGGTGAGCCCCACGCGCGCCTGCCCCTCGAGGATCCCGATCAGGGCCGGGAGCGCGCCCGCGTCGCGCACGGCCTGCTGCATCGCGGCCGCGGTCTGCACTCCGAGCGGAGCGGGGAGGCCGTGGGTCACCACCGTGGTCTCGAGGGCCACCACCGGCCGGCCCGCGGCGACGGCCTCCGCCACCTCCGGCGACACGACGAGCCGCGCGTTCACTCGTTGCGCCATTCGGCGAGCCGGTCGGCTGCTGCCGCGCGGTCCGCCTTGAGCAGGCCGGCCGCGCCCCAGTCCTCGATGGCGAAGCTCGCGCCGACCACGCCTCGCTGCAGTGCGGCTTCGAGAGGCTCGTCGCGCAACCATCCGGCGAGGAAGCCGGCGGCGAAGGCGTCGCCGGCACCGGTCGGATCGACGACAGCGGCGGCGCGCGCAGCCCACTCCAGGAACCGATCCTCGCGCGCGTCGTAGAGGATCCCGCCGCGGGCGCCGCGCTTGAACAAGACGAAGCGCAGGCGGCCGCCGGCCAGCGACCGCAAGGCCGCGCGCGGCTCGTCGCGGCTCCCCACCTCCAGTTCATCCTCGCTCAGGAAGAGCGCGTCGACCTGGGCCACGACCTCGCGCCAGTCGCCGACGCTGTCGGCGGTGAGCAGGCGATAGGGATCGAGAGCGACGAACGCGCCAGGAATCCGCGACAGGTCGAGGGCGAGCTCCCGTTGCACGTCGAAGGGCATGGGCGCGAGGTAGAAGGCGCGCGCACGGCGCCACGACGGGGGCAGCGTGGCCGCGGTGGGCGAGACCTCGGCGTGGGACGGCAGGTCCAGGTGGTGGATCACCTGCCGGCGCGCGCCCTCGTAGAGGAGCCAGGTGCGCAGACCGGGACGGCCGAGCGGCCGCACGCCCGCCAGGTCCACGCCGCGGGCGGTGAGCGCCTCCAGAGCCGAGGCCGGATAGTCGTCGCCGCGCACGCTGGCCACGCCCGCGGCCAGTCCCCAGAGGCTCGCGCCCACGGCGGCGTAGAGGGTCGCGCCCCCCGGCTCCGCCATGCGCGTGCGCCCGTCGGGGAAGACCATGTCGTCTACGAGCAGGTTGCCGAGGACGACGAGGTCGGGGATCACGGCGGCCGCACTTTACTCCAGGGAGCCTGCCAGCGTGCGGCGCCTCTCGTTACGACCGAGAGCGGACCTTCGGCGGCGCATGCGTGCGCGATCATTCCTTTGGCCGCCTACCGATCTCTACAGCCGCGGCCAACCCCCTTGTCATCGGTGTACGAGTGTGCATACAATGAGTGGGTTCGCGGGATTCGAATGGGATCCGCACAAGGGCCGCGTCAACGTCCGCCGGCACGGGGTGGACTTCGCGGACGCGGTGGCAACGTTCGAGGACGAGCGCGCAATCACGATGCGGGACGACCTCACCGCGGTGGACGAGCAGCGGTGGCTCACGTTGGGGAGGGACACCCGGAGCCGGATCCTGGTCGTCGCGTACACCCGGAGGGGAGACCGGATCCGCGTGTTCTCCGCCCGCGGCGCCACGGCCAGCGAGCGGCGGCAGTACCTCGAGGAGGATCGATGAAGCGACGGAAGGAGAGCTACGACTTCTCGAAGGGCCACCGCGGCGCCGTCGTCCCGGTGCCGCCGGGAAAGACCCGGATCACGATTCGCATCGATTCTGATCTTCTGGACTGGTTCCGGGATCAGGTGGATGCGGCCGGGGGTGGAAACTATCAGACGCTGATGAATCAGGCCCTTCGGACGTACGTGGAGCAGCGGGAGAGCGGACTCGAGGACATGCTCCGGCGCGTCCTCCGAGAGGAACTCCAGCGCCGACGACGGCGGAGTTCGCCGTGACCGCGTTCGACAGGATCGTCTGCGAGTACCCGCTGTCGGATCCGCGCGATCAGGACCGCGAGTTCGTCACTCGGGACCTCGGCGGCTGGGGACGGGATCGCTACGTCATCACCCGAGACGGCCGGTTGATTCGTCATGCATCGATCAGGCCACAGGGTCTGGAGCCCGTGAAGGACGTCGAGTGGCCGGTCGAGGGCGAGATCCGGATGGTCGATGACGACGTCACCGAGGCCGAAGATCCGGTCGAATACGCCGTGCGGTTCACGGGTGGTCAGATCGATTGGATTCGACGGGTGCGAATGGAGGCGGGCGAGTCGGCCGTTCCGCCATCGGACGCGTCCGCGCGTGGCGCGATGATTCCCGAGCGGATGGGACGGCATGCGTCGCCGGAGGAGTTCCGTTCCTCGATCCCAAGGAAGCTGGAACTCGTCGAGGGTCACATCCCGGGAGAACAGAAGCTGGTGATGTTCCTGCTCACGACCATGGGCCTGGCGCGCGTGGCCGCGCTGGTCGGGCGCGAGAGCTGGCTGGCCGCCGTCGCGGAGAAGGACTGAAGCTGTGGGAAGGCGGCGCAACGAAAGGAGGTGTCGGTTGACAAGCACTACCTAGAGAGGAGTCACCGCATGCACATCAAGGTTCGAGGAGGCACCGTCGCGAGCGGCGAGCCGTCCCTCTGCGCCACGTGTCGGTACGCGATTGTCATCAAGGGCCGCAGTCTCCGCGAAGAGATCGTCGAGTGTTCCCAACTGGCGGATGGCCATGGGCGCATCACGTTCCCGGTGACCCATTGCACCAAGTACGTCCACCGCAATCACCCGAGTCTCTATGAGATGGAGAGCATCGCCTGGGTCTTGCGGACGGATGCGAGCCGGAGGCACATCGGCTTCGTGCGGTCCCGCGACCTCGAGCCGGGCGAACGGTTCGTGCTGCCGGGAGATGACGAATGAGGCGTTGACGGACCCTGCCCTACGGCGTATCGTTATATGTCGAAGGTCGATGCATCCATGCCACCCGAACGCTTCCCGATCCCGCAGGGCACTCTGGACATGCTGATCCCGCAGATCCTGTCCCTCGAGCCCGCGCGCGGGTACGCGATCGCGCAGCGGATCGAGCAGATCTCCCGCCACGTCGTGCCGTCCGCCTGATCTTCGATCAGGGGGAGTGACCGCGATGCGCAAGATCCTGAACCTCCTCGGATGGCGAAGACAGCGAATGGAGCGGGACCTCGATCGCGAGCTGCGCTACCACCTCGACCGGCGCGTGCAGGAACTAATGAGCGCCGGCCTGAAGCAAGAAGACGCGAGACGGCAGGCTGCCATCGAGCTCGGCGGCTACGACCAGGTCCAGGAAGACGTGCGCGACACCTGGACCTGGCGGTGGCTCGAAGACGCCCTGCGCGACGCGCGCTACGCCGCGCGGAGTCTGAGGCGCAGCCCGGGGTTCACGATCACGGCCATCACGTCGCTGGCCATCGGCATCGGCGCCAGCGCGGCCATCTTCTCGCTGCTGGACCAGGTCCTCTTCCGCCTCCTACCCGTGAAGGAGCCGGAGCGCCTGGTCCTCATCGACTGGAAGGGCAGCGCGCTCGCGGACACCCGCGGCAGCTACAACCTGATGTCGTACCCGATCTGCCGCGACCTGCAGCAGCAGGACCGGTTCTTCGACGGCGTCTTCTGCCGCGCCTCGACGACGGTGAACCTCGCCACCGCGGCCGGCGAAAGGCCGGAGCCGGTCGGGGCGGAGATCGTCTCGGGCTCGTATTTCCCGGTGCTCGGGGTGAGCCCGGCGCGGGGGCGCCTCATACAAGAAGACGACGACGCCCAGCCGGGCGCGCATCCGGTGGTCGTGCTCTCGCACGCGTATTGGCTCCAGG
>DASTLK010000599.1:0-3309 GCA_035715025.1 Vicinamibacteria bacterium | reverse complement strand
GGCCGCTCCTGCATCACCCGCCCGGCCTGATGAAGCTGCTCGTGCTGCCCATGGCGCTGCTGCCCAGCCCGATCCTCTCGCCGGGCGCGGTCGACTTCATCACCCAGACCGTGGAGATCGACACCCGGCCGGCCGCCGAGTATCTCGGCTTCGCGTTCCGCCCCTTGCGCGCCGGCCTCGACGACTACGTGGCCTGAGGGGACGGTGGTGACGATGACCGATTGCGAGCGCTGCCGCGGGACGGGGTTCGAGATCGCCTCCCTCCCCGGCCCGGACGGCAAGGACGTGGACGTCGCCCACCGCTGCGCCTGCCAGCAGGTCGTCGGCCCCGACGCGTCCGAGCGGAGGCTCGAGGCCCTGCGCATCCCCCCGCGCTACGAGCACTGCACGTTCGCGACCTTCGAGATCGGCGAAGGCAGCACGCGGCTGACGCGGGACGCCCTGGCCATGGTGCTGCGTTACTGCAGCGCGTACGCCCAGCGCGGGTCGGCCAACGCCAACGACAAGGGCCTCGGCCTCCTGTTCACCGGAGGCAACGGCACGGGCAAGACGCACCTGGCCGTGGCCGTGCTGCGCGAGCTGGCGGAGACGCACGGCGTGCGCGGCCAGTTCTGGGACTACCACGAGCTGATGCGCGAGATCCGCAACTCCTACAACCCCGCCACCGCCATCACGGAGTACGAGCTGCTCGAGCCCGTCATCGACCTCGAGCTCCTTCTCCTCGACGACCTGGGCGCGTGGAAGATGACGGACTGGATGAACGACACCCTGTTCTACATCCTGAACCGCCGTTACCTCGCGCGCCGCCCCACCCTCATCACCACCAACTATCCCGACCGCGAGCTCAGCGCGCGCGAGATCATGGATGCCGACTCGACCGTCCGCCGCGAGTACCTCGTGGACCGCATCGGCCACCGGCTGCGGTCGCGCCTGCTCGAGGCCTGCACGGTGGTGCGGCTCGACGGTCCCGACCGCCGCCAGGTCGCCCTCCAGGCCTCGAACCAGCGGCTCCTCCTGTGAGTGACGGGGCCACGTCCGCGCCGGGCCGCGAGTGCCCTCGCTGCCAGGGGACCGGGTTCGCCCAAGAGCGGATCGGAAGCCGCGAATACGCGCGACGCTGCGGGTGCCGGCGCGGATCGGGCGCCTCGGCCCGAGAGCGCGATCCCCTTGGGGCCCTGGGCATCCCGGGCGGCCATCGTCACTGCACGCTCGGCAACTTCGAGCCGCGTACTCCCGCCCTCAGCGCGGCCTACGATCGCGCCCTCGCCTACTGCCATCGCTTCGCGGACGAGACCGCGCGCGCCGACGGCCTCGGCCTGCTGCTGTGGGGCCCGGCGGGCACGGGCAAGACGCACCTGGCGGTGGCCATCCTGGCCGAGTTGGCCGCGAACCACGGCGTCCGCGGCCGTTTCTGCACGTTCGGCGCGTTGCTCGACGAGATCGTCCACTCCTTCGACAAGGCCTCCCGGACGAGCGAGTCGGGCGGCCTGCGCTCGGCCTTGACCGCGGACGTGCTCGTGCTGGACGACCTCGGCGCGCGGAAGATGACGGACTGGGCCGCGGACACCCTGTTCACGATCGTCAACGGCCGCTACATGGCGCGACGGCCCACCCTGGTCACGACGCACTTCGAAGACGTGGACCGCGAAGTGGCGATGGAGGCGGACGCGCGGCGGCGTCAGGAGTACCTCGTGGAACGGGTCGGGCAGCGCCTGCGGTCGCGGCTGCTCGAGATGTGCGCGTTCGTGGCCATGCAGGCCGCGCCCGAGCGCGCGGCGCAGCGGCGCCCGACGCGGCCGTCCACGCTGAGCGGCATGCGCCGCTCGCCGAAGGGGCCGGCCTAGATCTTCTCGGTGATCAGCTCGCGCAAGCGGCTGTGCTGGGGTCCGGTCCGGTGCGCCCACTGCAGCCCGTAACGCAGGGCGCCGGGCGCGTCTCCCCCGTTCCGCATCCAGACGACGCGGCCCGCGGCCTGGAACGGCTGGACGTCGGGGGCGAAGACGAGCTGCAGGACCAGGCTCTCGCCGATGGGGAAGCTGCTGTCGGTGACGACACAGGCCCCCTGGTCGGAGATATTCGCCACGACGCCGAGGGCGGTGGGTTGTCCGGGGCGGCCGATCTCGACCCGCACCGGCGTCCTCGGGTTGACCCTCACTGACGATCGCTCGAACATGACGACCTCACGCGGCGCTGGTGCCCTGGCGGGAACCCCGCCTCCGTCGCTCGCAGGGGGCATGGGAGGGCCGCCGCCTGCATCGACGAATACAGGGTAGCCGCCCGCTTTCCGCCCGTCAACCGGGCCGGGTTGGTCCGGGGGCCGGGGGTCGCGTATCCTCTTGAAGTGAGCGAGACGTACTTCCAGAAGGGCTTCGGCCTGAAGGCGGCGGTCGGGCCCGTCCTGACCCTCAGCTACGCGAGCGGGGTGGTGGACCGGCTGCGCGCCCTCGGCCACTCCGCCCACGCCGGCGACGTCACCCTGAAGCTGGCCCGCGAATTCGGGTTCTGCTACGGGGTGGACCGGGCGGTCGAGTACGCGTACGAGACGCGCCAGCAATTCCCGGATCGCCGCATCTTCCTCTCCGGTGAGATCATCCACAACCCCGACGTGAACCGCCGGATCGAGGACATGGGGATCCGCATCCTGCCCGAGAAGGGGGAAGCGGCGTCGCGCTACGCGGAAGTGACGGCCGGCGACGTCGTCATCCTGCCCGCGTTCGGCGTCACCGTGGCCGAGATGGCCGAGCTCCGGGACCGCGGCTGCGTGCTCGTCGACACGACCTGCGGCAGCGTGCTCAACGTCTGGAAGAACGTCCACATCTATGCGCGCGACGGGTTCACGGCCGTCATCCACGGCAAGCACTATCACGAGGAGACGAAGGCGACCGCGTCCCAGGCCCTCACCCATTCCGGAGGCCACTACCTGTGCGTGCGGGACCGGAAGGAAGCGGACGTGGTCTGCGCCTTCATTCGCGGCGCGATCGGTGCCGACGTGATCCGCGCGCAGTTCGCCCATGCGGCCAGTCCCGGCTTCGATCCCGAGCGCGACCTCGCCCGCATCGGCCTCGCCAACCAGACGACGATGCTGATGAGCGAGAGCCTCGAGATCCAGGAGATGCTGCGCCGGGCCATGCTGGACCGCTACGGAGAGGCGGAGGCGGCGCGCCGGTTCCGGGCCATGGACACGATCTGCTCCGCCACCCAGGACCGCCAGGATGCCGTGCTGCGCATGCTGGACGAAGGCGGGCTCGACGTCATGGTCGTGATCGGCGGCTACAACAGCAGCAACACCCAGGCCCTCGCGCGCATCTG
>DASTLK010000598.1:0-5921 GCA_035715025.1 Vicinamibacteria bacterium | reverse complement strand
CAGCGCATCTCCACCAACGCGACGCCCGCCATTCGGGGCGACCGCTCGTTCGTGATCGTCTTCGACGACGCGAACATCTCGTCCTACGCCTCTCCGCGCGCGCGCAAGGCCATCACGGACTTCCTCGAGCGCGGCCTGCGTGACGGCGACCAGGTGACGATCGTGCCCACGACGGGGGGCGCGTGGTGGACGGGACGGATGCCGGAGGACCGCGACACCCTGGTCTCGTTCGTGGACCAGCTTCAGGGGGCCTGGAGGCCCGACACCACCGCCGCGCGCATCTGGGATCACGAGGCCATCGCCATCGCCAACGGCCGCGACCGGCAGCTCGAGGCCGAAGTGGCGAGGCGCTACTTCGAGAACAACCTGATCCCGGAGGCCTACCCGCAGGACCGGGAGCTCGCATCCGTGCTCAACGTCTCGCCCGGAGTGGCCATGATCCGGGCCAAGGCGCAGCAGGTGTACCGGGAGGCCGCCGTGCGCCTGCGGGCCACCCTCGGCACCCTGGCCCGCGTCTCCACCGCGATGGCGCAGCTCCGCGGCCGCAAGACCCTGCTCCTGGTCTCCGAGGGTTTCATCATGGACCCTTCCCAGAGCGAGTTCCGTGAGCTGATCCAGGCCGCGCGCAACGCCAGCGCCGCCGTCTACTTCGTCGACGTGCGCGGCCCGACGGGCTCCGTCGGGCAGTCAGGAATGGCCGGAGGCGGGGCCGAGTCCGGCCGTGCCGTCGAGGAGCAGGACGCGACCACCGCGCTCGCCCTGGCCACGTCCGAGACGGACGGATCGCGCTCCGTGGCCGTGGACACGGGCGGGACCGTCATCGAGGGGACGAACCTCGCCGAGGGGATGGCCAAGGTCGCGCAGGCCCGCGCCTATTACCTGCTCGGCTACTCCTCCAACTCTCCGAGCCGCGACGGCAAGTTCCGCAAGATCCAGGTCTCGGTCTCCCGTCCGGACGTGGTGATCCGGGCGCGACGCGGCTACTACGCGCCCTCCTCCGAACCTTCGAGGCCGCCGAAGCGGGACGAACTGGACCCCACCGTGCGCGTGGGTCTCGACTCGGTCGCGGGCAGCCCGGGCCTCCCGCTGCGCCTCACCAGCTACGTCTTCGGCCCGCAGAGAGACGGCAAGCGGCAGGTGCTGCTCGCTGCCGAAGCCGACCTCACGCCCCTGCACCTCGCGGCTCGGGCCGGACGCTATGCGGCCGTCCTCGACTCCTACGTCGTGCTCTACGGGCTCGCCGCCGGAACCCCTGAGCATCAGGAGACGCGGCTCGACCTGCAAATGCCGGCCGAGGTCTATCGCGAAGTCGAGCGCTCGGGGGTGCCGATCCGGCGGGAGTTCTCCCTGGCCCCCGGCCGCTATCAGGCGCGGCTGCTCGTGAAGGACCAGGCGAGCGGTCTCCTGGGGAGCGTGCGCCACGAGTTCGAGGTGCCGAAGGTCCAGGGCCTCCAGGTCACGACCCCCATCCTCACGGATTCCTTCCAGGCCGTCGAGGGCGGACAGCGGCGCCCCATCCCGGTGGCGCATCGGACGTTCGCGCCCGGTGCGCCGCTCGCCTGTGCGTTCTCGATCCTGGGCGCGGCGCCGGATCCGGTGCGCGGCGGGCCCCGTGTGAGCCTCGCCTATCGCTTGCGCCGGGCGGACGGGACCGAAGTGATGGGTTCGCCGGCACGAGCCCTCACCGCCGGCCCGTTGGGTCAGCTCACGCCCGTCATCTTCTTGAAGCTGCCCGAGGACGCCGCGGGCCCGTACGAGGTGGCGCTCACCATCCACGACGAGGTGGCCACCACCACTCTCGAGGTGGCCGAAGCGTTGACCGTCGCTCGCCCGTAAAGAGGCGCGTCCTCGGAAAGGAGGACCAGGATGTCAGGAGGCAAGGCGTGCGTGCTGGCGGTGTTGCTGGGTCTGGCCGCCCAGACCCAGGCCGTGGAGGTCGACAAGGCCCGAGACGCCGAGCGGCACTATCGGGCCGGAGTGGAGTCCATGAAGTCGGAGGCCTGGGACCAGGCGGCCGACGAGTTCCGCGCCGCCATCGCCGCCGATCCGGAGATGGTGCTCGCCCACTACAACCTCGGCCAATGCCGGATGGCGCAGAGGCGCTACGTGGAAGCCGTGGCCGCCTACCGCAGCACCAAGGACGCGTTCACGCGCATGGGGCACCTCTCGGAGGCGGATCGCGAGAAAGGCGAGCGCGACCGGCAAGACGAGATCCGCGGGCTACGTGACAACCTCAACCTGCTGAATACGGTCAAGGACGGCAGCGCCGACCGCCGCGCCATGGAGATCGAATCCCGCATCCGATTGCTCGAGTCCATGCAGTTCAAGGGTACCCAACGCCCGACGATGCCGGCCGAGTTCCCCCTCGCCCTCGGCTCCGCCTACTTCCGCCAGCAGAAGCTCGCGGAGGCGGAAGCCGAATACGTGGAGGCGGCCCAGTTGAATCCCAGGCTGGGGGCGGCCCACAACAACCTGGCCGTGATCTACCTGATGACGGGACGGCCCGTCGACGCGGAAACCGCGATCAAGCGCGCCGAGAAGAGCGGCTTCCCGGTCAACGCACATCTCAAGGAAGACATCAAGAAGGCGAACGCCGCGCGGAAGGATTGACTACGTACGTCTCCACTCCGCTTGCATGCCATGCAGGCACTGCATACACTTGATGCATGCAGTATACGATCCGCCGGATTTCCGCCGCGCTCGATGCCGCCATGCGCCGCCGAGCCCGGTTGCACGGCAAAACGTTGAATCAAGTCGCGGTCGAGGCCCTGGCGCAGGGCATCGGTCTCGCTCCGGGCCGGGAAATCCGCCGCGACCTCAGCGACATCGTGAAGACGTGGCGGCGGGAGGCGGCCGTCGAGGCGGCACTCGCTTCGCAGGACCGCGTGGACGAGCACCTCTGGAAGTGAGGGTGGCTCTGGACACGAACCGGTACGTGGACCTCTGCAAAGGAGTCACCGAGACCGCCGCCGTCGTGGCCACCGCGGAGGCGGTCCTTCTTCCCTTCGCCGTGCTCGCCGAGCTGCGCGCCGGCTTCGCGCTGGGACGCCGAGCGGCCGAGAACGAGCAGGTTCTCCGGCGGTTCCTCTTGAAGGACGGCGTGAGCGTCCTCTTCCCCGACGAGCAGACGACACACCACTACGCCATGGTCTTCCGGCAGCTCCGGCGACAAGGGACGCCTATCCCGACGAACGACCTCTGGATCGCGGCGCTCGTGCTCCAGCACGACCTCGTCCTGCACGCCCGCGATCGGCACTTCGACCATCTACCGCAGATCGTGCGGGCATGATGGCAGGGATGGCCCGGCGTCAGGCGGTCTGGATGACCTTCAAGACCCGCATGTTCTGCTTCGAGATCTCCGCCGCCACGCGGCCGGCGATGTCGAGGAACGCCTTCGCCGCGGGCGCGTCCGGAGCGGCGCTCACGATCGGCCGGCCTTCGTCGCCGCCCGCGCGCACGCGGGTGTCGATCGGGATCTCGCCCAGCATCGGGATGCCCATGTCCTCGGCCATCTTCGCGCCGCCGCCGTGCCCGAAGATCTCCGTGCGCTCCTGGCAGTGGCCGCACAGGAAGTAGCTCATGTTCTCGACCACGCCCAGCACGGGAATGTTGAGCTGCCGGAACATCGCGACCGCCTTGCGCACGTCGGACACGGACACGCCCTGCGGCGTCGTGACCACGACCGCGCCCGCGACGGGGACGCTCTGGGCCATGCTCAACGAGACGTCGCCCGTGCCCGGCGGCAGGTCCACGACCAGGTAGTCCAGCTCGCCCCACTCCACGTCGCGCATGAACTGCTGCACGGCGCCGTGGAGCATCGGGCCACGCCAGATGATCGGCTGGTCGGCCGGCACCAGCATCCCCATCGAGATGACCTTGATCCCGAAGGCCACGGGCGGGATCATCCGCTTGGCCTCGCTGACCTCGGGCCCGCCTTCGATCCCGAGCATCTGCGGCGTGTTGGGGCCGTAGACGTCGGCGTCCATCAGCCCGACGCGCGCGCCCTTGCGTTGAAGGGCGACGGCGAGGTTGACCGCGGTCGTGGACTTGCCGACTCCGCCCTTCCCCGCGCCGACGGCGATGATGTTGCGGATGCCGGGAACGGCCTGCCGTCCGAATCCGCCGCGGGCCTTCACGTCGGCGGTCATGGTGGCGCGGGCCGCCGTCACCCCGGGCAGGCCGCGCACGATCCCTTCCGCTTCCGCCTTCATCTGGTCCTTCACGGGGCAGGCGGGCGTGGTGAGCTCGATCGTGAAGTCGACCTCGCTGCCCGCGATCTTCACCTCCTTCACGAAGCCGAGGGTGACGATGTCCTTGTGGAGGTCGGGATCCTGGACGGCGCGAAGCGCGGCGAGGACTTGATCCTGGGAAACGCTCACGGTTTCTCTTCCTTGGCGCGACTCGCGCGCGATCAGCCCTGGACGGCCAGGGCCTGGTCGACCGCCTTCTGCAGGCGCTCGAACTTGTCGGGGGTGGAGCCCAGGACGGTGAGGCGTATGAGGCCACTCGCGTCGATCACGAACGTCGTGGGCAATCCCTGGTTGCCGCCGAAGGCCTCCGCCACGTCGTCGTTGCCCAGGAGCTGGCGGTAGGTCACGCGGTGCTCGCGTACGAAGTCCTGGATCTCCTTGGGCTCGCCGGATTCGAAGACGACCCCCACCACCTCGACGCCGCGGGCGCGGTTTCGCTCCGCGAACTTGACGTACTCGGGCAGCTCGCTCAGGCAGGGCCCGCACCACGTCGCCCAGAAGTCCAGCACCACGACCTTGCCCTTCAGCGAGGTCAGGGTGGCGCGTCCCCCGTTGAGGTCGGCCAGGTCGAACGACGGGGCCGCGCGCACGACCGCCGCCGGCGGCCTCCCGCAAGCGGGCAGCACGAGCAGGGACGCGCAGAGGGTGAGCACGATCCGGCGAGACGACATCGCACGATTATAGCGAGGTTTGGCCAAGGGCGACGGGCCCTAGCCGATCCGGGTCAGGGCCGGGAACATCTTCGAGAACGAGCGGGCCAGGATCTCGAGACGGTTCGACATGAGCAGGACGCCCACCGCGACCAGGAGCAGGCCCGAGCCGACCTCGACCGCCCGCATGTGACGCTTGAGGGTCCCCGACGCCTTGAAGAAGCGGTTGACGGCCAGCCCGGACAGGATGAACGGGATGCCCAGCCCGGCCGAGTAGAAGGACAGGAGGACGACTCCCTGCGTCACCGTCTCCTGCTGCGACGCGTAGACGAGGATGCCGCCCAGGATGGGTCCGATGCAGGGCGTCCAGCCGAAGCCGAAGGCCAGCCCGACCAGGTAGGCGCCGGGGAGGCCCAGCGGGCGCGTCTTCATCTCCGCCCGCCGCTCGTAGAGCAGCCAGGGGATCTTGATCAGGCCCGCGGTGTGCAGCCCGAGCACGACCACCACCGCGCCCCCGACCACGGCCAGCTCGCGCTTGTAGCGCTGGAGGTAGTAACCGAGTAGCGTCGCCGCCGCGCCCAGGCTCACGAACACCGTCGAGAACCCCAGCACGAAGACGAGGCTCATGATGCCGATGCGGCGCATCAAGTGGGCGGGGGGTTCATCGCCCTTGAGCTGGGCCACGTTGACCCCGCTGATGAAAGACAGGTAGCCGGGGACGATCGGCAGCACGCAGGGGGACAGGAACGAGGCCAGCCCCGCGACGAAGGCGGTGAGCAGGGATATCGAGGAGGTCACGAAATCTTCAATCTCAGGGGGGGAACGCAACGCGTGATTACGGTGGGCGTTGGCTCCCCCCCTGAAACCCCCCGTCGCGCGCCGCCGCTGCGCGGCGCCGCGCTCACTGGTTCCATGACTTCCTCGATCTCTCTCGTCACCGCCTTCGTCGCGGGGCTGGCCTCGTTCCTGTCCCCCTGCGTGCTGCCGATCGTCCCCGGTTACCTGTCGTTCATCAGCGGGG
>DASTLK010000597.1:0-3820 GCA_035715025.1 Vicinamibacteria bacterium | reverse complement strand
CGCCCGCGCCCACGCGTCCGGCCTCCGGTGCGCCGCCCGGGGCTTCCCTCTCGCCGGCACCCACGGCCTCAGCGCGCCCGGCATCGCCGACGACGACGCCACGGGCCCCCGCGGCCACGACGACGCCGCGCCCGTCGCCGCCGGCCGCGGCCCCTTCACCGTCGCCTCCCGCGCAGGTGCCGTGATGGCACGGGCACGGCCCGCGCGCACACGGCCGTGCTGAGCGCGGGCGATCGCGTCGGCGATTGGGTGATCGAGGACCGCCTCGGCGAGGGCGGGATGGGCGCGGTCTACCGCGTGCACTCCGTGATGAGCGACCGCGTGGTCGCCGCGCTCAAGGTCCTCAAGCCCACCGCGGGGGGCGAGGCGCGCGTGCGATTCATCCGGGAGGCGGAGGCGCTCAGCACCCTCAGCCATCCCGCGATCGTGCGCGTCATGGCCGTCGGCGAAGATGCCCGCCTGGAGCTGCCCTACCTGGCCATGGAGCTCGCGCACGGCGAGACGCTCAAGGCGCGTCTCCAGCGCGGTCCCCTGCCCCTGGCGGAGGCCCTCTCCGCGTTCGCGCCCCTGGCGTCGGCGCTCGAGCACGCCCACGCCGCCGGCATCTTCCACCGCGACGTCAAGCCCGCCAACATCATCCTCACCCCGGGCGGCGGAGTGAAGCTGGTGGACTTCGGCATCGCCATGGCGCAGTCGTGGGAGGCGCTGACCGCCACCGGCCACGTCGGCACGTTCTCGTATCTGTCGCCGGAGATCTTCCGGGGCGAGCGGACGGACCCGAGGGCCCTCGACGTCTATGCGTTCGGACAGTGCCTGCACGAGACGCTCACCGGCCAGCGTCCGTTCGCGGTCGAGTCGGGGATGAGCCCGGCCGCGGTCGCGGCGGCGGTCGGCGCCCGCAAGCTGCAGCACGGCAAGCTCGACATCGGCCCCGGCTTTCCGCAGGCGCTGCGCGAGGAGATCTGGCGCGCCACCGATCCCGATCCCCGGGTGCGCACCACCATCCGCTCGATCCGCGAGGTCCTGGAGCCGCTACGCGAGCTGGTCGCCGGATCCTCTTCGGAGGCGATGGCGGCGCCCCCGGCCGAGGGATTCGTCCCCGAGGACCACACGACGCGTGTCCTCGATCCGCCGGGACCCGCCTACAGCGAACGTCCCAAGCGGGACTGGGTCGTCCGGAAGAGAATGCCGCGCGGACGGCGGCGGGGCGAGCGCGCGATCCTCGCCGTCGCGGCGCTGGCCATCGCGGGTGTGCTGGCCGCGGCCCTTCTTCCGCGCGGGCGCAACTCCCCGCCGGGGCCGGGAAAGGCGCGCCCCGACGAAGGCCACCGCGGCCAGACGTGGGCGAACCCCGTCGACGATCTCGACTACGCCTGGGTGCCGCCCGGCCGGTACCCGATGGGCTGCACGCCCGGGGATGCGAACTGCGACCCGGCCACCCTCCCGTACCAGGACGTGGCGATCCCGAATGGCTTCTGGATGGGCCGGACGGAAGTGCCGGTCGCCGCCTACAAGCGCTTCGCCGCGGCCACCGGGCGCGAGATGCCGAAGGCGCCGTTCTTCAACAAGGGCTGGGAGCGCGACGACCTCCCCGTCGTCAACGTTCCCTGGGAGACAGCCGGTGCCTATTGCGCCTGGGCCGGAGGGCGCCTGCCGACGGAAGGCGAGTGGGAGTGGGCGGACCGGGGCGGGCACCGGGACTGGTACTACCCCTGGGGCAAGGACGAGCCCGCCTGTCGGCCCGGCGCCTCCAACGGCGCGCGCTTCGACGACGAGCAGGACTGCCACGACCGCGGGCCCGAGAAGATCGCGGCGTATGCGGCCAACGACTACGGCCTGTATGACATGGCGGGCAACGTCTGGGAATGGACCCAGGACGTCTGGCGGGGCGACGCGTCCGAGGGACGCCCGCGCCGCGTCCTGCGCGGGGGCTCCTGGGTGAACAAGCCGGCGTTCCTGCGCGCCTCCATACGCAGCCGATGGTTCGAGGGCCCGGAGAGCCGCGACTTCATCGGCCTGCGCTGCGTGCGCGAAGCCAATCACTGACGCAGGCCCTCCGGGCGACTCCTCGCCCCGCGGAGCGGCTCAGGCCGCTACCGGCGATCGCATGGGCGCGGCCCGGCGCGCCCCGCGAGCCGCGCGGACGCCGATGCGCAGCGAGAGCGCGCACCCGCGTTCCTCGGGGTACCGGTGGAGCAGGTCGTCCCGTCGTCGCCGCGCTTCCACGACGTCCGCGGTGTGAAGGGACAGACGCACGCGCTCCTTCTGCCAGCCCGGGAGGTGCACGGTGAACGCAATCCACCACAGCCGCCCGTTCCGCCAGAGGTGATGATCGGGGTCGTCCTGGGCTCGATCCGCCGGAGAGATGGCGCCGCGGGTGCTCTCCGCGGGGGTCTCGATGGGCATGTCCACCCTCTCGAATACACCCGGAGAGCGCGGGGCCGCCGCGCCGGACACTTCGTTGCCCCTCTAAGAGGGGCCGCATCTCCTTCCCGCTACGCCGGGAAGGACCGGCACCTTGGGATGTCCCCCCAGGTTGCCGGGCCCGCTTTCGCAGGCCGCTCCGGATGTCGATTCACAATATGCCGCAGCCGGCGCGACCTTGCAAGGGGGCGTCGTGTCATAGGGTCGCCCCACCGGGAGGGGATGGCCGGTCGCGGAGCGCGGACACTGCGTCCTGCGTCGGCACGGGCAGGGTGACGCTGAAGACGGCGCCGCCCTGGGGCCGATTGGCCACCCGGATCACCCCCCCGTGGGCGTCCACGATGCGCTGCACGATGGGCAGACCGAGGCCCGTGCCACCCTTGCGCCGGCTGAAGAACGGCTCGAACAACCGTTCGAGGTCCGCGGGCGCGATCCCGGGCCCCTCGTCCTCCACGCGGAACTCGACCGCTGCGTCCCCCTCCGCGAGAGACGCGGAGACGCGGACCGCCGTCCCGCGCGGGGCATGCTGGACGGCGTTGGCGAGGAGGTTCTCGAGGACCTGCTGCAGGCGCCCCGCGTCGAGGGCGAGCGCTGGCAAGCCGGGCGCCACCTGCGAGACCAGCTCGACGTTCTTGCTGCGGGCCAGGGGGGCGCAAGCGCGAAGGGCGACGCGCACGGGGTCGCCGGGCTGGACCGCGGCCAGGCTCAGCGCGGCGGGCTTGCCGTAGTCGAGCAGGTCGCGCATGAGCTGCGTGAGGCGAGCGACCTGCGAGCGCAGGAGGCGGGCGAGCTCGACGAAGTCCGGCCGCTCGCGCAGATCGGTCTCCAGGGCGTCCACGGTGGCGGAGATGCTGAAGAGCGGGTTGCGCACCTCGTGGGCGACGCCCGCGACCAGCGCGCCCATGACGGCCATGCTCTCGCTGCGCCGAAGTGATTCCTGGAGCCGCTCCTGCTCGAATTGCGCCTCCGCCTCCGCCGTCATGTCCCGGCAGAGCAGGAGCCGCGCCGAGCGTCCTTCGAACACGATGGTGAGGCTGGTCATGTCGACGTCGAGGGCGCTCCCGTCCTTCCGGCGCTGCTGCCGCCGCCCGACATGTTTGATCTGGGGGCGGGGGTCGAAGCGGGTGGCCAGGAAGACGGGGAGGTTCGGGTCGTCGGGGAGCGTGAGATCAGGAATGCCGACCCGCAGGAGCTCCTCGCGCGTATAGCCGTACTGGTCCACCGCGGCCTGGTTCGCGGCCAGCAACTCGAGCGAGTCGAGGTCGTACACGAGCATGGGCACGGGATTGCCCTCGAAGAGGAGCCGGTAGCGCTCCTCGGAAGCGCGGACCCCGTCTTCGGCCTCCTTGCGTGCGGTGATGTCCTGCACGAAGCTCTCGTGGTACGCGGGCTGGCC
>DASTLK010000596.1:0-6549 GCA_035715025.1 Vicinamibacteria bacterium | reverse complement strand
TAGCAGGTGAGTGTCCCCGGCGTGGCGCGACACGGCGCGCTGAGCCGTGAGAGTAGCGGCGGCTCAAAGAAACAACACGCCGGGACATTCAAAGCTCAACAACCGGTGACGGCGCGCGACTTCGGGTGGCGGCGAATTGTGCCGGCGAGGTCAGCGGGGCAGGCAGTCGGCCGCGGTCCGGCGCTGCGCTATATTGGGATCGTGGCCGTCGAATACAAGGACTACTACAAGATCCTCGGCGTCCCCAGGACGGCGACGGAAAAGGAAATCAAGGCCGCGTACCGGAAGCTCGCGCGCACGCACCATCCGGACGTGAACAAGAACGATCCCAAGGCGGAGGCGCGGTTCAAGGAGATCAACGAGGCCAACGAGGTCCTCTCCGACCCCGCCAAGCGGCAGCGCTACGACCAGCTCGGCAGCGACTGGTCCGCGTATCGGCCCGGCCCCGGAGGCCCGGGGGGCGGACCCGGCGGCGGCACCTACACCGTCGACTTCGGGGGCGAGGACATGGGCGGCTTCTCCGATTTCTTCCGCACGATCTTCGGGGGCGGATTCGGGGGCGCCGGAGGCGGCGGGCGCGCCGGCGGGGGCGGAGGCTACGGCGGTTTCGAAGAGGTCTTCCGCCAGCAGCAGGGAGGGCCGATCCCCGGGCAGGACGTGGAGACGCCGGTCGAGCTCACGCTCGACGAAGTGCTCCGGGGCACCGTGCGCATGTTGCAGATCGGCGATGGCGCGCACAGCCGCAAGGTCGAGGTGAAGATCCCCCCGGGCGTGCGCGACGGCTCGCGCGTGCGCGTGGCCGGCGAAGGTGGCCAGGGCGCGCGCGGCGGACCACGGGGCGACCTGTACCTGCGCGTCAAGACCATCCCCCATCCGTTGTTCGAGCGCAAAGGCGAGGACCTGCTGGTTCCGGTGACCGTGCCTCTCACGACGGCCGTGCTCGGCGGCGAGGTCTCGGTGCCGACCCTCGACGGCCCGGTCGGCATCAAGGTCCCGGCCGGCTCGCGCCCCGGGCGCGTGTTCCGGCTCCGCAATCACGGCCTCCCGCGGCTGGAGGCGGGCGGAGGCCGGGGCGATCTGCTCGCCACCCTCAACGTCGACCTGCCGGCCAAGCTGGGCGACCGCGAACGCGAGCTGTTCGACGAGTTGCGGAAGCTCGGGCACTGACGAACCGGCACCACGACACTCTCCGCCACCGTGCGCGCCGGCCGCCCGCCTGGATTGCGGGTGGGGAGCGCTCGGGCTATAGTCTGCGGGTTTCGGTACCGGAGGGAGGACCCAAAGATGAGAGTGAAGTTGTTTGCGGGCCTGGCCGCGGCGGTCTGCGTCCTGGGCCTGGCGGGGATGGCGTCGGCGCAGACGCCCAAGTCGAAGAAGATGCTGGTGGCCGTCACCGACTTCGATTTCGGCACCGTCGGCTATCACTGGTGGGGGAACTACGACATCGGCAAGGGCATGGCCGACCAGGTCATGAGCGAGCTGCTCGAAGACGGGACGTTCCGGGTCGTCGAGCGCAAGAAGCTCGACACCATCCTGGCCGAGCAGGATTTCGCCCACAGCGATCGCGCCGATCCGGGCGCGGCCAAGCTCTCGAAGCTGGGCAAGGTGCTCGGCGTCCGCTACATCATCACGGGCTCCATCACGAAGTTCGGCGGCGAGGACAAGGCCAAGGGCGCCAGCATCAAGGGCATCCACGTCGGCCGGGGAAGCGCGAAGCAGGAAGTCTCGGTGACCGCGCGCCTCGTCGACACCACGACCGGCGAGGTCGTGCTCGCGGCCAAGGGCGAGGGCACGTCCAAGAAGGGCGGCGGCTTCAGCTTCGGCAAGAGCGGGCTCGGCAGCTACGGCCAGGACAGCAGCGACTTCAAGTCGAGCGCGATCGGCGAGGCCCAGGAGGCGGCCTGCAAGGACCTCGTGGCCAAGATCGTGGCCAAGAAGGACCGCATCGAGGACTGAGCGTCCTCCACATCTCGAGCCAGAGGGCCATCCCCACGGGTGGCCCTTTTTTCTTGTCTATAATCGCCGCCTGTCCGCGCCGATCCTCACTCTCGCCAACCAGATCACGCTGCTCCGCATGGGCCTGGCGCCGCTGCTCGTCGTCCTCGTGCTCGAGCGGGAGATGGGGTGGGCGCTGGGCGTGTTCGTGCTGGCCGGTCTCAGCGACCTCCTCGACGGCCTGGTGGCGCGCCTCAGCGAGCAGCGCACCACCCTCGGCGCCATGCTCGATCCCGTGGCGGACAAGATCCTGCTGACGTCGTGCTTCATCGCGCTGACCTGGGGGCCCGACCTCCGGGTCCCGCTTCCGGTGTGGCTCACGGTGGTGACCCTCTCGCGCGACGCGATCATCATCATCAGCGTGGCCGTCGTGAACCTCGCCCACGGACGCCGGATGTTCTATCCTTCGCGCCTCGGCAAGCTGACCACGGCCAGCCAGCTGGTGACGGTGGGGATCGTGCTGCTGCTCAACGCGGGGGGCTGGGTGCTCGCGCCCGTCCGTTACCTCTTCCTGGTCACGGTCGCCCTCACCGTGACGTCCGCCCTCCACTACGTGTATCTCGCCTCCACCGGCCGCACGGGAGTGGCGCCGGCGTGAGAGAGCTCCTCCGCAATCCGTGGGTCCGCCTGGCCGCGACCATCGCCGTCGTGGTCCTGGTGGCGCGCGCGCTGGGGGACGTGCGCGAGGTGCTCACTCCGTTCGTGATCGCCTTCGCCCTGGCCTACTTCCTGAACCCGCTGGTGACGGCGATGGAACGGATGGTCTCGCGCGGAGGGGGCCGCCTCCATCCCCGCACCGCGGCCGTCATACTGATCGCGCTCCTGGTCGTGTTCGTCCTCGTCTGCGTGGTGGTGTTCGTCCTTCCGGCCATCTACCACCAGGTGAGCGAGGCGGTGCGCCGCCTGCCGGAATGGCTGCGCGCCCTGCGTGGCCGCCTCGAGCCCCTCTACCAGCGCCTGAACCTGCGCTATCCGGAGCAGACGGAGGAGGCCCGGGAGCGCGTGATGGCCTCCCTGCACGAGCGGCTGCCGGGGCTGGTGGCGCCCATGACCCATGCCGCCACGCGCGCCTTCACGAGCCTGCTCGCCCTCGTCCTGGCCGTGCTGCACCTCCTGGTCATCCCCGTGTTCACCCTGTACCTGCTCCACGACATGAATCGCATCCAGCACGCGCTGTCGGAGCTGGTGCCACCGCGGCATCGTCCCTACGTCTACTCGCGCATGTCGCAGGTGGACGACCGGTTGTCCGCCTTCGCCCGCGGCCTGGTCACGATGTGCCTCATCATGGGCTCGTTCTACGCCGTCACCTTCACGCTCGTCGGCGTGCCCATGGGCCTCCTCGTCGGCTTCGTGATGGGCTTCTTCCACATGATCCCGTTCATGGCGGGCGCGCTGGGGCTGCCCATCGTCCTCGTGCTCTCGTGGGTGGACGACCAGAGCCCGAAGCGCCTGATCGCGATCGTGGCCCTCTTCGTCGTCTCCAACCTCGCCGAGCACAACGTCCTCTCGCCGCGGCTGGTCGGTCAGCGCATCGGCCTCCATCCCGTGGTCGTGATCCTGGCCGTGCTCATCGGGGGCACCGCCTTCGGCTTCTTCGGCATGCTGGTGGCGCTACCCACCACGGCCGCCCTCTCCGTCTTCTGGCCCGACCTGCGCGAGGCCTACCTCCACAGCGCGTTCTACCAGGGCCGCGCCACGTGATCGAGGAGATCATCGTGCAGTGTCCCGCGTGCGGGGAGCCGATCGCCCTCGACGTCGACACCACGGCGGGCGCGGAGCAGAGCTACTTCGAGGACTGCGCGGTGTGCTGCCGCCCGATGGAAGTGTTCGTGCGCTGCCGCCCGGGTGAGGTCCTCGGGATCAGCGTGACCGCGGACTAGGCGCGCTCGAGCCGCCCCCGGGCGGTCGCCCGCGCCCCCGTGGCTTCGGAGGGCATGGGCCCTGCGAGGGCGGTGTCGTTTCGCGCCGCGCGAGAGACCGCCTGCGCCAGCCGGGCCAGTCCGGACGGCGTGCCGTGGGGGGGCCAGGACGGGCCGTTCAGAATCCGGTGCACGATGTCTTCCAGGGCGGCCGCGGACCGGCTCACCGCGTGGAGCCGGTAGAGGCCCGCCGATCCGGCCAGGCGGTGGGTGAGATGGTAGAGCGTTTCGATGAGCGGCCGGTCCCAGCCCGATTGGACCAGGGAGGTGGCGGCCGCCTCTATCGCGGTGACCTTCTCGGCCAGCTCGGCGACATAGGCGCGGCGCAGGACTTCGAACTCGTTGTGGTGCGCCTCCAGACGGCGGCGGGCGTACAGATCCCACAAGTTCTCGAGCCTTTCGGGCAGGGTGGCCGGATCGAACGGTTTCGGGATGACGCCCAGGCAGCCGAGCGCTTCGCAGCGGGCGTACTCATGGCGCTGCAGCCGGTGAGCGCTCATGAACACGACGGCGGTGCGGCTGGTGTCGGCGATCTGCCGCATCGTGCTCAGGACCGCGAAGCCATCCTGCCCCGGCATCATGATGTCGAGCAGGATGAGGTCGGAACCGAAGCACTGGGACGCCTCGACGGCCTCGGCGGCGGAGCTGCAGGTCTCGACGGTGAAGCCCCCCAGAGCGGTCAGGGAGAGCGATGTGACCGCGAGCAGGTCCGGGTCGTCGTCGACGACGAGGATGCGCTTCAGGGGACGGTGGGGCAAAGCGTGTCCGCGACCTCCATCGCGATCGTAGCACCGTGCATCGAGGCCAGGCCGCCGCCTCCGCCGAACTGCCATTTCTTGGCCATCACCGTCGTTCCTTTTCCCACCTCCGACGCGATGTCGAACTCGTCCATCAGCCGCCTCACTCCGGGCAGGCCGAAGCCCGACGAGTGTGCGCCCGCGACCGCCGCCGCGGGATCGGCGATGCCCGGTCCCTGATCCTGGGCCTCTATGACGAGCCCGAGGCGTGTTCCCGTCCGGGTGGGCGTGATGGCGATGCGGCCCAGGGTCGCGAACTCGAGAATGTTGCGCGCCAGCTCCGAGATGGCGGTGGCGATCATCATCTGATCACAGGCCGAGAATCCGAGTCTCGCCGCGAGGGCCCGTCCCAGGTCCCGGGCCGTCACCACGTCGGCCGCGGAGCCGATCGGGACGACGCCCTCGTCGTCGGCCCCGGACGGCTCGCGGTTTTCGTGTCTCGACGACCTCTCCAACAGGTCGATGGGCACCATGGCCGCTTCCGCATCGGCGTCGAGTGCGGCGGACACGGGAATCACCGGCTGGCCGGACGCGGCCAGCGCCGGTGCTCGACCACGACGTCCTCGCGAATCAGCCCTATCACATGGTCCTCCCGGGCGACGACGCCTCCCTCCATCTGGCGACCGCTCACGGCGGGCACGAGGGGGAAGCCGTACGCCACCTGCTTGCGCGTTGGAACCGCGTCGCCGGCCTGGGCGACGAGGGGTGGAACGGAATCGTCCACTTCCCACTTCTTGAGCTTGTTCAACAAGGCCTTGTAGGAGATCTTGAGCTGGGCGGCCGCCTCTCGGCGGTTCCACCTCGTCTCCGCGAGCACCCGACTGAGCAGCCGGCGCTCCGCGTCCTCGGCCGCCTGCGCCGCGACCTTGCGCAGGGACACGCCGCGCGTGGCCGCCGCGCGGGGAGCGGGCGCCTCCTCCGGCCGCGGAGCGGCGCCTTCCGCCCGCCCGCGGCTTCGGAGCTCGGAGAGCGACGCCTCGGCATCGCCCAGGATGACGTAGCGGCGTACCGCATTCTCGAGCTCGCGCACGTTGCCCGGCCAGTCATGGCGGACGAAGGCCTCGCGCAGCTCGCGCGGGAGCTCGCGCAGCGGGCTCTTGTAACGCGCGGCGTAATGCCTCAGGAAATGGGCGCAGAGCGGCGCGATGTCTTCGCGTCTCTCCCGCAGGGGAGGGACCTCGACGCGGATCACGTTCAGCCGGAAGAACAGGTCTTCGCGGAAGCGGCCCGCCGCCACCGCCTCGTCGAGCTGGACGTTGGTCGAGGCCATCACGCGCGCGTCCACCTTCACCACCTGCCGGCCTCCCAGGCGGGTGAACTCGCCGTCCTGGAGGACGTGCAGCAGCTTCGCCTGCAGGTGGACGCTCATTTCGCCGATCTCGTCGAGCAGGATCGTTCCGCCGTCCGCGAGCTCGAACAGGCCCGGCTTCTGGTTCATGGCGCCGGAAAAGGCGCCGCGCTCGTATCCGAAGAGCTCGGACTCGAGGAGGTCGTCGGGGAGCGCCGCGCAGTTGACCTTGAGGAAGCCTTGCGGGGCACGGCGGGACTGGCGATGGATATAGCGGGCCAGCACCTCCTTGCCCACGCCGGACGGACCGAGGATCAGCACGGGCGCGTCGGTGTCGGCGACCTGCCGCCCGATCTCCTTGATCCGCAGGACGCGCGGGCTGGCGGACACGAAGCCGCCCTCCTCCGCGTCCGGACGCGGTCGCAGCCGGGCGACCTCGGGCCGGCGCTCCTGGTTCTCCATGACGTTCTGGAGGGCGACCGCGAGCTCCTGGTCTTCGAAGCTCTTGGTGAGATAGTCGGACGCTCCGCGCCGGATCGCGTCCACCACC
>DASTLK010000595.1:0-1839 GCA_035715025.1 Vicinamibacteria bacterium | reverse complement strand
CGAAGAGCGCATCGACCTGCTTGCCGAGGCGGACCAGCTCCAGGCGGTGCGCCGGAGTCGCCCTCTCCGCGAACAGCCGCGCCGACTGCGTCTCCAGCGCTTCCCGCAGCTCGTACAGCTCGCGCACGTCCTTCTCGCTGGGGACGCGCACGCGGGTCCCCGCGCGCGCGCGGCTCTCCACGAGGCCGTCGCCCTCGAGGCGGCGCAGCGCATCCGTGACGGGGAGGACGCTCATCCCGAGCTGCCGGGCCAGGCGCCGGCGTGACAGCGGCGTCCCGGGCCGCAACTGGCCGCGCAGGATCTCGTCGCGGACGGCGTGATAAGCCTTGTCGGAAAGGCTGATCGACGCTCCGGAGGCCATTGGGTGGATCGCTCCCAGGGCAAGGTTGGCAAAGGCGGACGGCGAAGTCAAAGGGCCCGGAAATGCGGATAGGATCACGTCCAATGACCCGAAGCGCGATCGCCCTGCCGTGCCTCGCCCTCGCCGGACTCCTCGCGGCCGCGGCCGCCGGTCCGCGCCTGGGGGCGGAAGGGAGCCCGCCGATGGCGGACGTCCGTTTCGTGACCCTCGATCCCGGCCACTTCCACGCCGCCCTGGTGCAGAAGGAGATGTATCCGGGCGTCTCCAAGGTGGTCCACGTCTACGCGCCGCTCGGTCCGGACCTGATCGACCATCTCGCGCGCGTGTCCCGCTTCAACCAGCGCGCGGACAACCCGACGAGCTGGGAGCTCCAGGTCCACGCCACGCCCGACTTCCTGCCCCAGATGCTGCGCGACCGGGCGGGCAACGCGGTGGTCCTCTCCGGGCGCAACCGCGGCAAGATCGACCGCGTCCAGTCCTCGCTGGACGCCGGGTTCAACGCGCTGGTGGACAAGCCCTGGATCCTGGAGGCGGCCGACCTGCCCAAGCTCGAGCGCGCGCTCGACACCGCGGAGGCGCGCAAGCTGGTCGCGCTCGACATCATGACCGAGCGCCACGAGATCACGAGCGAGCTGCAGAGGGAGCTCGTCAACGATGCGGCCACGTTCGGGACCCTCGTGCGCGGCACGGAGGCCGATCCCGGCGTCTACATGGAGAGCGTGCACAACCTGATGAAGGTGGTGGCGGGGGCGCCCAACATCCGCCCCACCTGGTTCTTCGACACCGACGAGCAGGGCGAGGGGCTCAACGACATCGGCACCCACCTGGTCGACCTCGTGCAGTGGACCCTGTTCCCCGACCAGGCCCTCGATTACCGCAAGGACGTGCGCGTGCAGAGCGCGCAGCGCTGGCCCACCATGATCCCGCGCGATCAGTTCCGGCGGGTGACCGGCCAGGACATCCCCGCCGCCCTGTCCCGGCACGTCAAGGACGACGCGCTCGAGTACTTCTGCAACACGCTCGTGTCCTACACCGCGCGCGACGCGCACGTGACGCTCGACGTCATCTGGGACTGGGAGGCCCCGCCCGGTGCGGGCGACTCACACTTCGCGTACTACCGCGGGACGCGCGCGAAGGTCGAGGTGCGGCAGGGGGCGGCCGAGAAGCACCGGCCCGAGGTCTACGTCGTCCCCAATGCTCCGGCGGACAAGGCCGCCCTGCTCGCCGCCGTACAGAAGAAGATGGCGGCGCTTCAGGCCCAGCACCCCGGAGTGGGCGTCGAGGACCTCGGCCCGGAGCTGCGGGTCACCATCCCCGATCGCCTGCGCATCGGGCATGAGGATCACTTCGCCCAGGTGACCCAGCGGTTCCTGCGCTACGTGCGCGACCGATCGACCCTGCCCGCCTGGGAGCGCCCGAACATGCTGGCCAAGTACTACGTGACCACCGAGGGCACGGCTCTGGCCCGGCGGGCGCCG
>DASTLK010000594.1:0-4478 GCA_035715025.1 Vicinamibacteria bacterium | reverse complement strand
TGTCGTGCCCGCCGCTGGTCTTGACGTCCACTTCGGCGAAGGGGCTCTGCACGCTGCCGTCAGGGTTCACGATCGAGAACTCGCGGATCACGATCGCATTGCCCGTGGGATTGGCGTTCGTGCGCACGTCGACGATCCGGTTGGCGATGCTGCGCAGGAACAGGTTGCGGCCCTGGCTGCCGACGTAGGCGGCGGTGAAGGCGAGATCGCCCGGGAGCTGCTGCTGGATGCCGAGCGAGTACTGGTAGACCTTCTCGGGGATCGTGTACTCGGGCAGGTACGCGCGCGGCTGGTAGTTCCGATTGTTCGGGTTGTTCGTAAAGCTCGCGGTGAGGGCGGCCGTGTCCACCGGGAAGGCGCCGCCGGTGAGAGTGCTGGAGATGCGGTCGGACTCGATGGGCTGGATCTGGTCCTCGACCTGGCCGGGGCCGACGAGGATGCCGAACCCGGCGCGCACGACCGTCTGGCCGCTGCGCGAAGGCGTGTAGGCGAGCGAGAGGCGAGGCTGGAGGCTGTCCTTCTTGCTCTTCAGGACGGTGCCGCCCTGGGGCAGGATGCGGCCGCCAATGGCGTCGAAGTTGACCTCGAGCTCCCGCGCTTCATGGAGGGGTGTGTAGTAGTCGTAGCGCACGCCGAGGTTCATGGTCAGCTTGGAGCTGACCTTCCATTCGTCCTGCAGGTAGCCGATGTAGTACTCCGCGCGCGCCTCGCGCTCGCCCGTCGCGCCGTCGTGGAACGGGCTGGGCGCGGACAGGTCGCCGAGGAACTGCACCTGCTGGAGTCGGTTGGCCAGGAAGTCATTCAGGTTGGAATACGTGTACGTCGTGCCGCCGAGCCGATCCGTCTTCACGCGCACGGCGCGGAACTCGCCCCCGAGCTTGAAATAGTGCTGGCCACGCAGCCAGCCGACCGAATCCATGACCGACAGCGTGTAGGGCTGATAGGGGGCGCCGCGGCCGTTGTTCGCGCTGTTCTGCCGAAGCAGGCCGCCCGGGATGGCGACGCCGGAGTTCGAGCCCTGGCCCGCGATGCCGGTGTTGGCCACGCTGCCCGTGATATTGAGCGTGATCGAGGAGAGGTCGATGCCGTTGACGATGGGCGCGACGCCGTTGATCTCGGTGTTCGCGCGGTTGTAGCCGATCTTGAGCTCGTTGA
Organism: Vicinamibacteria bacterium; assembly: GCA_035715025.1. GTDB lineage: Bacteria > Acidobacteriota > Vicinamibacteria > Fen-336 > Fen-336 > AA29. The sequence goes on along the minus strand of DASTLK010000594.1, from coordinate 3,323 downwards.
CGACGCTCGACGTGAGCGTGCTCTGGAGCGCGGCCACCGCGTTCTCGGGCCTGGCCGTGTAGATCTGCCGGCGTCCGGTCACGCCCTCCGGCTGGTCGTTGTCCCCGTTGTCGCGGAAGTAGCGGGCGTAGAACTTGTGCTTCGGGCTCAGGCGCACGTCGATGCGGCCGCTGAAGGCGTCCTCGTTGACCCTGGACACGTCCTGGAGCTGGGCAATGTCGAAGTCCGGGTTCGCGGACGCGCCGGCGAGGATGATCGCGCGCGGGTCCTTGAAGGCATCGAGGAGCGGCACAACCGCGGGTACGGCACGGGCGCGCGCGGCCGCGCTGGGCACCGCCTCCACGAAGTTGATGCCGGAGTCGAGGCGATAGCCCTCGTAGCTGCCGAAGAAGAACGCCTTGTCCTTGACCAGCGGGCCGCCGAAGGAGGCGCCGAACTGGTGCAAGCGGAGGTTCGACTTCTTCTGCTCGCCGCCCACCACGGGGTCGAAGGCATTCGGCCGGTCGAGGCTGTCGTCACGGAAGTACTCGAAGAGCGAGCCGTGGAACGCGTTCGTGCCGGACTTGGTCACCACCGTCACCTGCCCGCCCGTGCCCGTCCCGTACTCCGCGGGATAGTTGTTCGAGTCCACCCGGAACTCCTGCACGTTCTCCAGGCTCGACTGCAGGCGGAAGGGAGACGCGATCTCGCCGTTGAGGTTGCCCGGCGAGGCGTCGATGATGGCGGAGCCTTCGACTCCGTCGTAGCGGACGATGTTCTGCTCGACGGCGCGGCCGCTGAAGCGGATGTCGCCGAAGGTGCCGGTGCCGCTGTTCAGCGCGCCCGGAGCCTGCAGGTAGAGCTGCGAGAGCTGGCGGCCGTTGATGGGCAGAGTGGAGACCTCGCGCTCGTTCACGTTGGCGCCCATGCGCGCGTCGCTGACGTCGAGGAGGGGCGCCTCCCCGGTGACCGTCACCGTCTCGCTCTGCGTGGCCGGAGCCAGCGTGACGTCGAGCCGCACTTCCTGACCGGCCAGGAGCTGGACGTCCTTGAACTGGACGGGCGCGAATCCGAACAGGGTTGCGGTGACCGTGTAGGCGGACGGATTGAGGGCCGCGAACACGTACCCGCCCTGCGCGTTCGACGTCGTGTCCGCCGTCTCGCCCGTGCGCAGGTTCTTGGCCGCGATCGTTGCTCTCGGGAGAACGAGGCCGCTGGCGTCGCGGGCCGTGCCCATGATGCTGCCCGTGCCCGCGGTCCGCGACTGCGCGAACACCGTTCCCTGGAGTGCGAGCGCCAGCAGCACCGCCCGCAGCGCGAGCGTCGTCAGGGTGCCGAGGCGTCCGTGCGCACCGCTTCCATCACGAAGGTCCGACCACCGCATAGCTCTCCTCCTGAAGTTCCCGCTACTCTCACGCCCGCGATTGACGGGCGTGTGCCCGGCGCATGACGGCGATGTGATGGTGTGCGCGCTTCACGAGGCGGCGGCGGACGCTTCCATCTCGGCGCCGGCCGAGTACACTCGCGGCGGCATGGCCGCCGAGCACTCCTTCCAGGCTCTCGCCTTCCCGGAGAACGTGCCGCTTCGCACGCTGGCCGCGCTCTTCCCGGGCGCCCAGCGCGGGACGCACGAGCTGCGGACCGCGCTACCGGAAGGAGGGACGCTCTTCCTCTATCCCTTCGGCGTGGTGGTGTTCGAGGACGTGGATCCCGCGGCCCGCGAGCGCCAGCTCGAGGTGCTGCGCAAGGCCGAGCCCCGCCTGAGCGGCCCGGGAACGGTCGAGGACCTGGTGGTCCGCGAGGACACCACGCCCGCCGCGGGCATGACCCAGGGTGTGCTCGTCGTCGATCGCCTGACGGAGGCGCGCGCAGGCATCATCGCCCTCACCGTGGCCCAGAGCGCGGCCATGGAGTACTACGAGACGATCGTGGAGTCGATGTTCGAGCGGACGCGGCGCCTGGTGGAGCGGCTGGAGCGCAAGGGCACGACCCCGCTGCGCACACGTCCGCTGCACCGGTTCATCGGCGAGGCGGTGGGCACGCGCAACGAGGTGCTCTCCGTGCTGCACCTCCTCGACAAGCCCGACGCCGCCTGGGACGACCCGGCCATGGACGCGATCTACGAGGACCTGCGCGACGAATTCGACCTCGGCGACCGGTTCAACGCGCTCGAGCTGAAGCTGCGCGGCGTGCAGGAGGCGCTGGAGCTCGTCCTCGACGTCTCGCGGGACCGCCGCCTCGTGCTGCTCGAGGTCAGCATCGTGGTCCTCATCGTCATCGAGCTCGTGCTGAGCCTGCTGCGGCGCGGCTAGACGGCAGCCGAGGCGCGCTAGGCCTTGCCGGTCAGGCCGTGCCGCAGCGCGAGCACGGAACCGACGGGACAAGCGATCACTTCCCCGCTCGGCTTCGTCCAGCGCGCGCCCATGATCGGGGGAAGACCCTTGTCCGCCACCGGCTCCACGCGGGCCGCCTTCTTCTTCGCGCTCTTGGCGACCTTGACGTCCTTCCCGTCCTTGGCCTCCTTGGCGCCCTTCGCCTCGTCGGCCTTGCCGTTTCCGTTCGGGATCGCCACGTAGCCGTAGGGCTCGATGCCGAAGCTGCGGCCCTTCACGCGATGCCAACCGTCGGCCAGAAGCACTGCCGTCACCGATGAAACGTCGATCTCGTAGCTCACGACTTCCTCCTCCGTGGCCCGGCGCTGCCGCGGCCGTGCCCAACGCGAACGACCTGGATAGCGCAATTGTGTGACTTTTCCGTGACGAACGGAAGAAACCGGTTTCGCTCAGCCGACGAGGGCCGCGGCCAGCGACGCCAGCACCGTGCCCAGGGTGGCTCCGGCCGCGACGTCGCTCACGTAATGCAGCTCGAGCACGACGCGCGAGGCGCCCACGCTGGCGGCGGCGGCGAAGGCGAGGGGCGCGGCCAGGGGGACATGCATCGTGACGAGGGTGGCCACGGCGAAGGCGTTCATCGTATGGCCGGAGGGGAAGGAGAACTGGTCGGGCGCGTGGATGTCCCACCATGCGACCGCGACCGCGGGACGCTCTCGGCGGAAGGCGCGCTTGAGCGCGACCTGGGCCGCGTTGACGGCGACGGCGGCGACCATCATCTCGGCCAGGGCGTGGCCCACGCGGCCGTCCCCCCGCGCGGGCGCGATCACGACCAGGGCCAGCCACGCCCAGCCGTCGCCCAGGCGCGTGGAGGCGACCATCCAGACCTGGACCCAGCGGGGCGGACGCCACCCATGGACTCGCCCGGACACCCAGTCGTCCGAATGCGAGAGGAGGTGGATCGGGTTCATGGATGCGACGCGCCCGCGGCGGGCGTCCCCAGCAAGGGCGGGC
>DASTLK010000593.1:0-5335 GCA_035715025.1 Vicinamibacteria bacterium | reverse complement strand
CCAACATCCTGGGCAAGTTCGCGCGCGGCATCGCCGACGATGCGCTGACCACGCTGTACCTGGCCACCAAGGCCAAGGTGGTAGTGGCGCCGGCCATGAACGTGAACATGTTCGACCATCCGGCGGTGCGCGAGAACCTCGACATCCTGCGTGCCCGCGGCGTGCGCATCGTGGATCCTGGGTCGGGGTACCTCGCGTGCGGGTGGCTCGGCCGCGGCCGTCTGGCCGAGCCGGCGGACATCGTGTCCGCGGCCATGGAGGAGCTGGGCCTCACTGCGTCCGGGGACCTGGCCGGGGAGACCGTGCTCGTGACGGCGGGCCCGACGGTCGAGGACCTCGACCCCGTGCGCTTCCTCTCGAACCGCTCGACGGGACGCATGGGCTTCGCGCTGGCGGAAACGGCGCGAGATCGGGGCGCGCGCGTGGTCCTGGTCGCCGGGCCCACGTCCATCGAGCCGCCGGCCGGGATGGACGTCGTCCAGGTGCGTTCGGCGGAGGAGATGGCACGCGCGGTCGGAGACCGCGTCGGCCCCGCCACCATCGTGGCCATGGCCGCGGCCGTCTCCGACTACCGCCCGGCCGAGCGCGCACCGTCGAAGCTCAAGAAGACGCCCGGGGAGGGCACGCTCGTCCTCACGCGGACTCCGGACATCCTCGCCACCCTGGGCAAGTCGAAGGGCCGGCGCTTCGTGATCGGCTTCGCCGCCGAGACCGACCGCGTCCTGGAGAACGCGCGCGCCAAGCGGGCGGCCAAGAACGCCGACCTCCTGGTCGCGAACGACGTGAGCCGTCCCGACAGCGGGTTCGCGTCCGACCACAACGCCGCCGTGCTCATCGACGCCGAAGCGGAGACGGAGCTGCCGCTCATGAGCAAGCGCGCGCTGGCGGATCGCATCTGGGATCGGGTGCTGGCCCTCCGCGCGCGGCCCTCGCCAAAGGCCCTGGCCAAGCGTGCCGCGCGTCCCGCCCGCCGGAAGTGACGAAGGTTCCGGACGACGTCCGGGTCGACCTGCGCGAGCGGGCGCGGTACTTCGCGGAGCTGACGGACGTCGGCGTGCCGCGGAGCGCGCTGGCCGCGCCCGTAAGCGACGTATCGGTACCGCTCCTCGTCTCCGCCGCCGCGAAACCGGTGCGGGCTCCCGCGGCGCCAGTCCTCACCAGCGAAGGCGTCGAGCTCCGCGACCTGGAAGCGATACGGGGCTGGATCGGCGACTGCCAGCGCTGCAAGCTCGCGGGCGGACGCAAGACGATCGTGTTCGGCCAGGGCAGTCCGCAGGCGCAGCTCATGTTCGTGGGCGAGGCCCCGGGCGCGGACGAGGACGAGCAGGGACTCGCCTTCGTGGGCCGCGCGGGCCAGCTCCTCACCGACATCATCGAGAAGGGCCTGAAGATCCCGCGCAAGGACGTGTTCATCGCGAACGTGCTCAAGTGCCGGCCGCCGCAGAATCGCAATCCGGAGCCGGACGAGATCCTGTCCTGCCAGCCCTTCCTCGAGAAGCAGATCGCGCTCATCCGGCCCAAGGTGCTCGTCGGCCTGGGCAAGTTCTCGGCGCAATGGCTCTTCAAGTCGATGGAGCCCATCTCCCGGCTCCGCGGGCGCATCGGCGATTACGACGGCATCAAGGTCGTGCCGACCTTCCATCCCGCGTACCTGCTCCGGAACCCCGGGGCCAAGAAGGACGTATGGGAAGACATGAAGGTCGTACGGCGGCTGCTGGCCGGGGACGAGCCCTGAGCCCCGGGGCGGCCGCCGCTTCCTCCTGACCCCGCACGTCCCCCTCGCCGCATAGAGTCGTCCGGATGGACGCTCGCGCCGTGGAAGTGGCACTTCCGCTGCCTCTTCAATGCACGTTCACGTATCGCCTGCCCGAGGGCGCCTCCATGCCTGCGCGCGGAGTGCGCGTGCTCGTTCCCTTCGGACCGCGCCGCGTGATCGGCCTCGTCACCGGCATCGCCACCGCCCTGCCGGAGACGATGAAGGACGTGGTCGAGGTGCTCGACGAGGTGCCGCTGGCCCCTCCGCCGCTGCTCGACCTGGCCACGTGGATCAGCGAGCACTATCTGGCACCGCCCGGCGAGTGCCATCGCCTGGTGCTTCCCCCGGCCGGAGTGCGGGCCAGCCGCGCGGTCGTGCGGCTCTCCGGCGGGGAGATGAGCCCGAGCGACGACGATCCGGTCCTGGCCGCGCTGCGCGCCGGCCCCCTGCCCCTCTCGACGCTGGCCAAGCGGATGGGCCGTGATCCGACGGCACGGATCGCGAGGCTGCGGCGCGAGGGCCGGGTGGAGGTCGATCAGGACCTGGCCCGGCCCGGATTCCGCCAGCTCCGTATCGCCGTGCTCACGCCCACGGCCGCGGACCTCAGACCGCGCGGGCGTGCCCAGGCGGAAGTGCTGGGACGCCTGACCGCCGCCGGTGGTCGCGCGCCCGTACCCCACGTCCTGCGCGACCGTCCTTCCCTGCGCGGCGCGCTCGATCGCCTCGTCGAGCAGGGCGCGATCACGATCGAGGAGGAGCGCGCGGTCCGGACGCCCGAGATGCTGGAGGGCCCGGTGAAGCTGCGCCCGGAGCCGACCGGAGACCAGGCCTCCGTCCTCCAGCCGATCCTCGCCGCCCTCGGTGCGGGCTTCGCGCCCTTCCTCCTCCACGGGGTCACCGGCAGCGGCAAGACCGAGGTCTACTTCCGGGCCATCGAGCGCACCCTGGAGCAGGGCCGGAGCGCATTGCTCCTCGTCCCGGAGATCGCGCTGACTCCGCTGCTCGTCCGCGCGGCCGTGGGGCGCCTGGGCGCGGTGGTCTCCGTCCTGCACAGCGAGCTGTCGGTGGGGGAGCGCCACGATCAGTGGTGGCGCCTGCGCGAAGGCGAGGCCCGCGTGGCCATCGGGGCGCGCTCCGCAGTGTTCGCGCCCCTCACCGACGTCGGCCTGGTCATCGTGGACGAGGAGCACGAGGCGGCCTACAAGCAGGACGAGAGCCCGCGCTACCACGGCCGCGACGTGGCGGTCATGCGCGCGCGCCTCGAGGGCGCGGTGGTCCTCCTGGGGTCGGCCACTCCGTCCCTGGAATCGAACCACAACGCCCTCGCGGGCAAGTACCGGCGGCTCGTCCTGCCGCGCCGCATCGGCAGCCAGGGGATGGCGCGCGTCGACGTCGTGGACCGCCGGCAGGCCCTCAAGGCGGGCGCGGACCCCATCCTCACCCCGCCCTTGCGCGACGCGCTGGCGGAGCGGCTGGCCCGGAAGGAGCAGTCGCTCCTTCTCCTCAACCGGCGCGGCTACGCGACGAGCCTGCTGTGCCGCGAGTGCGGCATGCAGGCCATGTGTCCCAACTGCTCGGTGGCGCTGACCCTGCACAAGGGCGGCCGTGTCGCCCTGTGCCACTACTGCGCCTTCGAGACGTCCGCACCGCGCGCCTGCGGCTCGTGCAAGGGCGAATATCTCCGGCTCACCGGATACGGCACGGAGAAGGTGCTGGAGGCCGTGCGCGCCGCGCTGCCCACCGCGCGCGTGGAACGCCTCGACCGCGACCTCGCCGTCCGCCGGGGCGCGGTCGCGCACGTCCTGGCCTCGTTCGAGGCGGGGGAGACCGACATCCTGGTGGGCACGCAGATGATCGCCAAGGGTCACGACTTCCCGCGCGTGACGCTCGTGGGGGTGGTGGACGCGGACGTCGGCCTCGGCCTCCCCGACTTCCGCGCCGCCGAGCGCACGTTCCAGCTCCTCACCCAGGTCGCGGGCCGGTCGGGGCGAGCCGACCTTGCCGGAGAGGTGATCCTGCAGAGCCATCGCCCGGACCACTACGCCTTGCAGCTGGCCTGCGCGCAGGACTACGACGCGTTCTTCGAGCGCGAGATGGAGTTCCGGCGCACCATGGCCTATCCGCCCGCGGCCACCCTGGTGAACCTCGTCCTGCGCGCGCGCGACTCCACGGAAGGGGCGGAGGCCGCGGACGCCGTCGCCGCCCGGCTCCGCGGCCTGGCGGGAGGAAACTTCCGCGTGCTGGGTCCGGCCTTCGCGCCCCTGGCGCGCCTGCGGCAGGAGCACCGTTTCCAGATCCTGCTGAAGGGCCGGCGCAAGGCGATGCGGGACGCGGTACGCGAGGCGCTGGTCGAGCGCTACGGCCGCGTGCGCTGGCCCGGGGTGGCCGTCGACGTCGATCCCGTGACCATCATGTGAGAACGGCTAGAAGCCGACCTGGTGACGGAAGGAATTCACGAAGTCGGCCCAGGAAATGAGGATGGGCTTCGGTGTGAAGCACAGGGCGAACACCACCAGCCCGACGAGGCCGATCAGAACGCGAGCGCGGCCGACGGGCCGGTGGTCGGCGAGGGTCGGAGGGTGTCGCTTGCCGATGAAGAGCATCACCAGCATCCAGACCAGCCACAGCGGGCTGAACCAGAGGAGGACCAGGCCCATCACCTGCACGACGCGCGAGAGAACCACCGCGCGGCGCCGCAAGATCGCGTAGGCCACGTGCCCGCCGTCGAGTTGTCCCACCGGCATGAGGTTCAGCGCGGTGACGAGGAACCCGAACCAGGCGGCGAGGCCGAGCGGCCCGAGGACGAACGCCGTGCCATTCGGTGCATCGGGGCGCAGGGCGTGCGCGATGAGCTCGAAGATCAGGGGGTGCCCGAACATGTCTCGGTCCGTTCCCTCGCCGATGGGAACGGGAATGGCCTGATGCACGGCCAGAAACATCACGCCGCACGCGACCACGAACCCGGCGAGCGGGCCGGCAATGCCGACGTCGAACAGGACCTTCCGGTTGGGAAATGGGCTCTTGATCCGGATGACCGCCCCGAAGGTGCCGATGAAGCTCAGCGGCATCCAGGCGAATCCGGGGCCGATGGGGGCCCACGGCGCGGGGATGAAGAAGGGCAGGGTCGAGTTGACGCCGTAGATCCGGCAGGCGAGGTAGTGGCCCATCTCGTGGGCCAGGAGGATGCTCATGAGCCCGAGGACGAGGCGCAATCCGCCCGAGGGTCCCATCTCACTGTTCGCACCGGCGAAGTAGATCGATGCGATCGTCAGCACGAACGAGACGAGGTTCGGCCAGGCGCCGCGCCAGGGTGACGGCAGGCCCGCGGCGTGCACCTCCTCCCAGTATTCCGGGGAGGCGTACTCCGGCCCGCTGCGCGGGGCGTCAGCGGTTTCGGTCGAATCCGTGGGCTGCTCCGTGGGCTGGACCTGGACGGGTGGAGGCGCGCGTCGCCTACTGCCCGAGGTTCTGGAGGTCCTTGCCGGGCTTGAAGCGGATCGTGCGTCCGGGGGGGATCTTCACTTCCTTGCCCGTCCGCGGGTTCCGGCCGATTCCGCGCTTGCGCGGCTTGACCTGGAA
>DASTLK010000592.1:0-6282 GCA_035715025.1 Vicinamibacteria bacterium | reverse complement strand
CGGCCGTGGAATAGCCCGTCTGCTTCAGGACCGCGGCCAGGGTCGGATTGAAGTCGAGGAGGATCGGGTGCGTCTTGCTGTACCCGTTCTGGGACGGGCGACGCCCCGTCATCATCATGACGAAGCTGCCCCGCGTCTTGGGCCAGAACGTGTAGGCGCGGTCGAAGGTGGTGCCGCGCTGGCCGAGGGCGTCGATGTGCGGGCTCGTCGCGCGGCGATAGCCGTAGAGGCCCAGGTGATCGGCGCGCAGGGTGTCGATCGTAATGAGCAGGACGCTGAGGCCGTTACCCGACCGCGGAGACGAGAGACTCGGACGGGGCGAAGGCGGTCGAGAGTCACCCCGACAGGACAGGGCTAGAAGCGCTAAACAGACGGAGACGGGCACGGAGACGGAGACGGGGATGGAGGCGCGTCTCATGCCCGCGGTTCCTCGATCGTGACGCGCCGCTCGTCCTCGCCCGCGTGCTCCAGATGGACGCGATGGACGCGGGACCAGGGAGGATCCGCCAGCCGCTCCGCCCACTCGATCGCGAGCACGCCGCGCGGTCCGGGCAGCTCCTCCAGACCGAGCTCGGCTTCGTCGCCGTTGCCGGCCAGCCGATACAGGTCGGCGTGATGCAGGGTGAGGGGCCCCGGATAGGCGGTGAGAAGGACGAAGGTCGGGCTCGCGACTTCCTCCGGATCCGAGCCGAGCCCGCGGGCCAGGCCGCGGACGAACGCGGTCTTGCCCGCGCCCAGCTCGCCGGACAGGAGCACGACCTCCCCACCGTGAAAGCGCGCGGCCAGGTCCGCGGCCAGCTGTTCGGTCTCGCCGCTCGATCGCGTGACGACGCTACGAATGAGTGCCCCCATCGCACGCGCCCTCGCGCGAGGCGGGCGGCCGAAGGCGCCGGAGCACGGCCGGGATGGAGTCGAGGATGTCGGAGGCGACCAGCGATTCCTCCCCGCGGCGCCGCGCGGCGTCGTCGCCGGCGGCGCCGTGCAGGTACACCGCGGCCACCGCCGCCGTCCAGCCGTCGAGGCCGCGGGCCAGCAGCGCGCCCACGATGCCGGAGAGGACGTCGCCGGTGCCGCCCGTCGCCATGCCCGGGTTGCCGGTAGGGTTGACGCAGGCCGCGCCATCGGGCCGCGCGACCACGGTGCGCTGGCCCTTCAAGACCACGACCGCACCCGTCTCCACGGCGAAGGCGCGCGCCGTCTCCAGGCGGCGCCGTTGCACCTCCGCCGTCGAGACACCCGCGAGGCGCGCCATCTCGCCCGGATGCGGCGTGACGACCACGGGGGCGGAGCGGCGGAGCGCATCCGTCGCGCGGGGGACGCGATCGGAACCCGCCAGCGCGTTGAGGCCGTCCGCGTCCACGATGACGGGACCCTGGTAGGCGCGCAGCACGTCGCGGACGAACTCGCGCGCGGGCGCGTCGCCGCCGAGGCCGGGCCCGATCACGAGCGCGTTGCGCTTCTTCGCGAGGGAGGTGGCGCGCGCCGCCGCCTCGCGATCCAGCGTGCCGGACCCGGTCACGGGGAGCGCCTCCGTCATCAGCTCTGGCCGGGCGTGGGCGACCGTGGGCAGGGCGGGCGCCGGGGTCGCGACCGTGACCAGTCCCGCGCCAGCGATGAGCGCGCCGGAGGCGGAGAGGATCGCCGCGCCCGTCTTCCCCACCGCACCCGCCGCGACGAGCACATGTCCGAAGGTGCCCTTGTGGGCGTTCGGCGCCCGCGGAGGGTAGGCCTTGGCGACGTCGCTCTCCTCGGCCAGCCACAGGGACGGAGACGTCTGCGCGAGGACGGCGGCGGGAATGCCGATGTCGGCGACGATCATGGCGCCAACGTGATCGCAGGCGGGCGGGAGCACATGGCCGTACTTGGGAGCGGCGAAGGTGACGGTCAGCTCCGCGTCCACCGCATCCCATCCGAGCTCGCCCCCATCGGAGGGCACCCCGGACGGAATGTCCACCGCCACCACGGGGACACCACGCTCCGCGCGCAGCGCGCGCAGCAGCGCGATCGCCTCCGCCATCGCTCCCGCGGGGGCCTGGTGCAGGCCCGTGCCCAGCAGCGCGTCCACGGCCACGTCCGCCTGCGCCGCCGCCGCGCGCGCGCGGGCCCAGCTCGCCTCGTCGCTCACCTCGACGAGCGTGCCGCCGGAGCGCTCGAGCACGCCCATGTGCAGGCGCGCCTCCCCGCGCACCTCCTGCCGCGAGCCGAAGAGGAACACGGAGGGCTCGAGGTCCAACAGGTGACGCGCGATCACGAACCCGTCACCGCCGTTGTTGGCCCGTCCGCAGAGGATCAGGGGCCGCCGCGCGCCCGGGTGCCTGGCCCGCAGCGCTCGGGCCACGGCCGCCCCCGCGTTCTCCATCAAGACGGCGCCGGGGAGGCCGATCTCCTCGATGGTGCGGCGGTCGGCGTCCTTCATCTGCGCCGCTGTCAGCACCGGCCTCATCCGGAGATGCTATCCGACGCGAGCCTGGCGGACCAAGTAGACGACCACCAGCATGGCCGCGAAGGCCCAGCGGTAGTACACGAACGGCCGATAGTCCCGAGTGCGGACGTAGGCCAGCAGCACGCGGATCGCGAGCAGGCCGACCACGGCGGAGACGACGATGCCCAGCAGGACGATGTGGCCGCTGGACGCGCCCAGCAGGTGCGGGACTTTGTGCAGTGCCGCCCCCAGCGTGATCGGAGTCGCGAGGAGGAAGCTGAACCGCGCCGCCTCTTCCCGGCGGTAGCCGAGGAAGAGCGCCATGCTGATCGTGGATCCGGAGCGCGAGACGCCGGGCACGATCGCGAGCGCCTGCGCGCAGCCGATCAGGAGCGCGTCGCGGGTGGTCACGTGGAGGGCGTCGTGGGTCCCCGCGCCGTCCGCGAGACGGGCGGCGCGACGATCCGCCAGGAGCAGCACCGTCCCTACGCCGGCCATGGTGGCGGCGATGAGGAGAGGCGAGCGGAACGTGGTGTCCGCGTAATCCTCCAGGGCGAGGCCGGCGACTCCTCCGGGGACGGAGGCCAGGGCCAGCAGCCACAGCATGCGCGCGTCCCCCTCGAACGGCCGGCCCCGGAACAGCCCCTGGAACGCCGCCATGATGATTCGCGCCCAGTCGCCGGCAAAGGCGTAGAGGACGGCGGCCAGCGTGCCCACATGGAGGGCCACGTCGAATGCCAGGCCCGGGTCGGGCCAGCCCAGCAGCCACGGCGTGACGACGAGATGGGCGGAGCTGCTGATGGGAAGGAACTCGCCCAGGCCCTGGACGATGCCCAGCACGATGGCCTGGAAGGTCGTCACGTCTCCGCCTGGGTTCATGTCGAGAGTCCTCGTCGATAATAATTGGCCAGGCGCGGGGCCGCGGCGGCGCCGCCATGGTGGTCACGATCGATGGGCTTCTACGCCTCCGTCAACGGGGAGATCACGCCGGCCGAGGAGGCGCGGGTCTCCGTGCTGGACAACGGATTCACGTTCGGGGACGCCGTCTACGAGACGCTGCGCACGTACGCCGGCCGCCCCTTCCATCTCGACCTGCACCTCGAACGGCTGCGGCGCTCGGCGCAGCGCCTGGCCATCCCGATGCCGGCCGACGGCGCGCTGACGCGCGATCTGGACGCGCTCCTCGCGCGGGCCGCCAATCCAGAATCGTACATCCGGATCATCGTCACCCGCGGGCGCGGCGACATCTCTTATCACTTCGAGCGTGTCCAGGGGCCGACGGTCGTGATGGTGGTCAAGCCCCTGGCGTCCTTCCCGTCCGAGCACTACACGGACGGCGTCCCCGTCATCCTCTCGTCCGTGCGCCGCAACCATCCGCGAGCGCTCGACCCCGGCATCAAGTCCTGCAACCTCATCAACAACATCCTGGCCGTGCAGGAGGCGCAGGCCAAAGGCGCGTTCGAGGCGATCATGCTCAACGAGATCGGTGAGGTGGCGGAGACGGCGAGCGCGAACGTGTTCATGGTCAAGGACGGCACGCTGCTGACGCCGCCGCTGGAAGCGGGGATCCTCTCGGGGGTGACGCGGCTGGTCGTGCTCGAGCTGGCCCGCGGTCTCGCTCTGCCGCTGCGTGAGGAGCCGATCGCGGTCAAGGACCTGCTCGCCGCGGATGAGGTGTTCATCACCAGCACGCTCAAGGAGGTCCTGCCCGTCGCGACGATCGATGGGCGCCCGGTGGGTCATGGCCGCCCCGGGCCGGTGACGCTACGTCTGCTGGAGGCCATCCGCGATTACGCCCCGCGACACTCGGGTTGAAGCGCAGGGTCGGGCCTCAACGTGCGTCATACTGGCGCACGCAAGGGACGACGCGCGAGGTGGTCATCCGGTACTCGACTGTGGCTGATTAACTTGTCGGACGCTCGCAAATAATGACGACGAGAATCGCGATCGCGTTCGTCGCTGTTTCTCTTGTCGGATGCTATTCGGACGTTCCATTGGATTCTGTGCCGAGGGTGCCAGTGGACCGTGCCCTCCTTGGGACGTGGTGGTGCCGAGCCGGTGATGATCAGGTCGGGCAGCTCAAGATAAGCGCCACAGACCGACTCCGGTACGCGATGGTTTGGCGAGAGACGAAGACCGAAGTCGAGCGATACATGGGGTTTGAGTCACTCGTTGGCAATCAAAGACTCATGAACCTTGCCGCCGGCCCCAAGGAGAGCCCGGGCTGGCCACATCCTTGGACGTTCTTTGCATTCGATGTAACGAAGGACGCCCTTCACATTCGTTCCGTGACGTACGAAGTCTTTCCAGAGAGCCCGCAGTCATCGTCCGAAGCCCGAAAGGTCCTTGAAACGGCCATGGCGGGAGGCCAGGCGTTCACCGAAGATGGGCCGTGCTTTCGGTCGAAGGAATTAGTGCATTGAGGGCGCCGTCCAACAAGCGGGTGCAGCTGACAAGGTCCCCGATGGCTAACAGCCGCCGCGGCCCTCGCACCGCGGAACGATAGGCGGACGGTGCGGTCGTTTCCTTTGCAAGCGCGCTCGCTGCGGTCTTCCTGGCAGCGTGGGCCACAGAGCCGGGCACTGCATCAGGTAACCGTCACCCCTCGTCCTGAACACCACGGCACAACGAAGCGTCGAAGCTGACAAGCCTCACGTGGCACGATGGTTCGGCTTGGAGCAGCTAGCGCAGTGTTGGGCCGACCGTGAGACCGAGCCTTACGACCATGACTGAACCACCACGGCTGTGAAGACGAAGCGTTCGATCTGGGTCGTCGTGGCTGTGCTGGCCCTGTACGCTGGTTCCTATCTCCTCTTACGCGTCCGCTACATGGAAGTGTGGGTCCGCGACGGGCGATCCTATCTCATCATTCCTCCGGGCTCTCCTTGGCTCTACTACCTCTACAGACCGCTCATGTATCTGGATGCCACAATGACTGGCATGCGCTTCCACATTGGACCGCACCGCGAGACTGCTCACGCCACCGCCTCCGCTCGGTGTGCTTGAGTGCGGCCTAACCAGGGATGCAGCCGACAAGGCCGCGGCCGGGCGCGCTCCGCGCGCACTTCGTTGAGGCGCCGCTTGCAGCTGATCCCAGTGTTATTGATTGGGCGGAGTCCCGGCATGGCAGCGGAGCGACGTAGAGTGACTTCGTGCCGGAGATCAGTCGGTTTCGAGGCCTCGTGATCGGGATGTACTACAAGGATCACAATCCTCCGCACTTCCACGCCACCCAAGGCGAGCACGAGGTCGCGATAGCCATTCGAGACGGAGAGGTTCTCTGGGGGAGCCTGCCGGGCCGTGCGCTCGCTCACGTGCAGGAGTGGAGGCAAGCGCACCTGGCCGAATTAGAGGATGATTGGGAGCGGGCCAGGGGACGGCAGCCGTTGAACCCTATCGCACCACTGGAGTAGTCATGCCGAGACTCGTTGCAGCGCGATACGTCCGAGACTTCGTCATCTGGCTGCGTTTCAGCGATGGTGTCGAGGGCGAAGTGGACCTCGCTGGCGACCTCGACGGCCGCGTCTTCGAGCCGCTTCACGACGCTGCCTATTTCCGTTCCTTCGTCCTTCATCCTGAGCTCCACACGATCGCTTGGCCGAATGGAGCCGATCTCGCGCCCGAGTTCCTGTACGAGCGCATTCGAGTACCCGCCTAACAAGCAGTTGCCGGGTACTCGCTCCGGAGCCAGCACACCGCATTACTCCTGCCTTGGGTTCTTGCGCGCCAGCAGCCATCCCGGCAGGAAGAGAAGCACCCCGGCGAGCATCATGCGCAGCATCGCGATCGTCGACGGCGTCCCGAAGAACGCTGTGGCCGCGACCAGGGTCACGACGAGGCCGGTGACCTGGAGGACTCGG
>DASTLK010000591.1:0-6630 GCA_035715025.1 Vicinamibacteria bacterium | reverse complement strand
ACGACCCCAAGGTCTACGCGATGCTGCAGGGCGCGGACACCGTCGGCGTGTTCCAGGTGGAGAGCCGCGCGCAGATGCCCACCCTGCCGCGCATGAAGCCCACGCACTTCTACGACCTCGTGGTCGAGGTCGCGATCATCCGGCCGGGTCCCATCGTGGGGAACATGGTGCATCCCTATCTCGCGCGGCGCGCGGGCCGCGAGGCCGTCACCTACGCGCATCCGCGCCTGGAGCCCATCCTGTCCCGGACGCTCGGCGTGCCCCTCTTCCAGGAGCAGCTCCTGCGCATGGCCATGGCGGTGGCGAACTTCACGGGGGGCGAGGCCGAGGACCTGCGGCGCGCGATGGGGATGAAGCGCTCGCAGAAGAAGATGGCGGTCCTGGAGGTGAAGCTGCGCGCGGGCATGAAGGCCAACGGCATCGAAGGCGCGGCCGCGGACCGGATCGTCCAGTCGATCACGTCGTTCGCGCTGTACGGGTTCCCGGAATCGCACGCGGCCAGCTTCGCCCTGCTCGCCTATGCGAGCGCTTACCTCCGCGCGCACCACCCGGCCGCGTTCGTTTGCGCGCTCTTGAACAACCAGCCCATGGGGTTCTACTCGCCGTTCACTCTGGTCAAGGACGCGCAGCGGCACGGCGCGCGCTTCCGTCCCGTCGACGTGATGCGGAGCGAATGGCTGTGCACGCTGGAAGAGGGCGCGGTGCGCCTGGGGCTACGCTACGTGCGCGGCCTGCGGCAGGTGGCGGGCGAGTCGATCGTGGCCGCGCGGCGGTCGCGGCCGTTCGTGTCCGTGCAGGACCTGGTGGACCGCGCGGACGTCCATCGCGACGAGCTGCCGCGGCTGGCGGAGACGGGCGCGCTGAATGCGTTCGGCCTGACCCGGCGCAGCGCGCTGTGGCAGGTCGAGAAGGCGGGGCGGCCGAGAGGGGAGCTGTTGAAGCATGCGGATGAGGTCGAAATGGAACGAGAAGAAAAAATAGAGCACGACACCACGGATGGCGACGTGTCCCCTCTTGCCGAGATGTCGCTTTCCGAACGGATTCACAGCGACATCGTCGGCACGACCCTCACGATTGGCGCGCATCCCATGGCCCTCCATCGCGAAGGGCTGGCCTCTCGTGGGATTCAGCGCGCCTGGGACCTTTCGCGGCTGCGCGAGGGCACGCCCGTGCGCGTGGCGGGGGCCGTCATCTGTCGCCAGCGGCCGGGCACCGCGAAAGGCTTCGTGTTCCTGACTCTCGAAGACGAGACGGGGCTCGTGAACATCACCGTCCGGCCCGACCTGTTCGAGTCGCACGGCCAGGTGGTCGTGACCAGCGAAGTGCTCGAGGTGGACGGGATCCTCCAGACGCAGGGCGGCGTGTCCGTGCGCGCGACCGACGTCCGGCGTCCGGCCTTGCCGCAACTGGGCACGTCCTCCCGCGATTTCCACTAGGCGGGCGCGAGTCCGACCATCCGCGCACTCACGTCCCAGAGGCGCGTGGCCAGCGACGGGTCGCGCGCGAGCGCCGCCGGCTCCACGACCTGGCCGTCCTCGAAATACTTCCCGGTGACGCCCTCGACGTCCGGGCTGGCCGCGAGCTGGACGATGCGCGCCCCGCCTCGCTCGGCGCTGATGAAGAACGGCCGGAACACGACCTGGATGATGGGCTTGGCCCAGAGGGGAGCGCCCGACCAGATGTTCGTGTCCACGGAGCCGGGGTGCAGGCTGTTGGAGGTCACCCCGGAGCCGGCCAGTCGTCGCGCCAGCTCGGCCGCGAAGAGGACGTTGGCCAGCTTGGATCGGGAGTACGCGCGCATGAGCGAGTAGCCGCCGCGCTCGAACCCGAGGTCCTCGAAGTCGAGGGTGCCGCGCCGATGGCCGACCGAGGCCACCGTCACCACGCGTGCGGGCGCGCTCTTCAGGACGAGGTCGAGGAGGAGGTTCGTGAGCAGGAAGTAGCCGAGGTGATTCACCGCGAACGTGGCCTCGATGCCGTCCACGGTCAGGCGGCGGGCCTTGTGGACGCCGCCGGCGTTGTTGACGAGGACGTCGAGACGATCGACTCGGGAGCGCACGGCGTCCGCGAGGGCGCGGATGGCCGCTTGCGACGAGAAATCGGCGAGGAGGTGTGAGACCTCCTTGGAGCCGCTGCGGGCGGCGACGTCGGCCACGGCGGCGACGGTCCTGGCCGGATCCCGTCCGACCATGACCACGCGCGCGCCCCGCCGGGCGAGGGCGACGGACGCCTCGAGCCCGATGCCGCTGGTCGCCCCCGTGAGCACGACCGTCTTGCCCTTGATGTCCCAGGCCACGCCCGCTCCTTCGTACGGACATTCTACGGGCATAGAATCACGCCACATCCCCCAGGCCGACTTGAAGGAGGAATCGATGAAGCGCTTTCCATTCCCCGGTGCCGTGTCCCTGGGCGCGGCCCTCGCGCTCCTGGCCCCCGCCGCCGCCAGCGCCCAGGCGCCGGGCGGGCAGTACTTCGTGGTCCATCAGGAGGTGGCGAAGCCTTCGATGGTCAAGGAGTACGAGTCCAGCACGAAGGAGTTCGTGGCCCTGGTGAAGGCCAACAAGACGAAGATGCCGCACTTCAGCTTCAACTGCCTGGCCAGCCCCGACTTCACCTACACGTTCGTGGCTCCCATTCCGAACATGGCGGGCATGGACGCCATCAACGCCGACTTCGGCGCCCTCGCCCAGTCCGCGGGCGCGTCGTTCGCCGACTTGAACAAGCGCAGCGGAACGGCCACGGAGTACATCAAGGAGTGGGTCATCCAGCTCGTCCCCGAGCTGTCCTACTCTCCCGCGGAGCCGCGCGCCGGCGCGCCGCGCTATTTCCACTACGACCTCTACTACACGATGCCGGGGCGGGAGGCGGAAGCGGAGGCGGTGGGAGCGGAGTACGTGAAGCTCTTCAAGGCGAAAGGGCTCAAGAACGGGTACAACGTCTACAAGGTCGTGATGGGCCCGGAGATGCCCGCCTACATCGTGTCCGTCGGCGCGACGGACGCCGCCGACTATCAGGCGGCGGCCGCGAACGCTGCCACCTTGGGGGGGCCGGAGCTGCAATCCCTCAGCGCCCGCACGGCGGCCCTCACGCGCCGGTTCGAGACGCGAGAGGCGACGGCGCGCCCCGACCTGTCCGTTCCGAGGTAGATCCCGGGGCACGCGTGCGCGTTGATCGCCGCTCCTTCCTGGGCGCCCTTGCCGGCAGCGTCGTCTTCCCCTGGCGCCAGGTCGCGACCGGGAGCGCGGGATGGCGCGCGCGCGTCGCCACCATCGACATCACGCCGCGCCGGCCCTTGTGGATGGCGGGGTTCGCGGCCCGTACGTCGGCGTCGCAAGGCGTCGAGCGCCCGCTGCATGCCAAGGCGCTGGCCCTGGAGGACGCGCGGGGCCGGCGCGTCGTCCTCGTCACGCTCGACCTGCTCGGCCTCACCACCGGCGTCGGGGCCCGCATCGCGGGCGAGGCGGGTCGCCGCTACGGTCTCGCGCGCGAGCAGCTCCTCCTCAACGCGAGCCACACCCACTGCGGCCCCGTCATCGACGAGATGCTCGCGGTGGCCTACGACCTCAGCGACGCGCAATGGCGGGACGTCCGCACGTACACGCGCGTGCTCGAGGACAAGGTCATCCGCGTGATCGGCGCCGCGATGAAGCGAGGAGAGCCCGTGGAGCTCCGCGCCGCCGAGGGCCGTGCCACCTTCGCGGCCAACCGGCGTGTCCAGTTCACGCCCCTGGGGCCGGTGGACCATCGCGTGCCCGTGCTGCGCGTGGAGGGCCACCGCGGCCCCCTGGCCCTCGTGTTCGGCTACGCCTGCCACAACACCACGCTGCGCGCCGATTTCGTGCGCTTCCACGGCGACTACGCGGGGGTGGCGCAGGCGGACCTCGAGCGGCGGCATCCGGGCGCGACCGCGCTCTTCGTGGCCGGCTGCGGCGGCGATGCGAACCCGGACCCGCGGGGCACGCTCGACGACGTCAATCGCTACGGCGCGGCGCTGGCCGACGCCGTGGACGAGGCGGGCGCCGGCGATGCGATCGAGGGGCCGCTGCGCGCGGCCTACCGCACGGCCGACCTTCCGTTCGCGCCCCCGCCGGATCGCGCGGGGTGGTCGGCGCGTCTCGAGGATGCGGACCAGTACGTCCGCCGGCACGCCCGCCTGATGCTGGGGCGCCTCGATCGCGACGGCCACCTCCAGGCCGTGCAGCCCGATCCCGTACAGGTCTGGCGCTTCGGATCGGGTCTCACGCTGGTGGCGATGGGAGGGGAAGTCGTCGTGGACTACGCGCTGCGCCTCCGCCGCGACTATCCGGGCCAGCGGCTGTGGGCGGCCGGGTACAGCAACGACGTGTTCGGCTACGTGCCCTCCCTGCGCGTGCTGGAGGAAGGCGGATACGAGGGGGGCGGAGCGATGATCTACTACGGCAAGCCCGGGCCCTTCGACGCCTCCGTCGAGGAGCGGATCCACGCGACGGTGCGGGCCCTGATGGACGAGATGGCGGGCAGTAACGGAAGGAGCGCAGCGTGCCGAATCCTGTGAGTCGTCGCCGTTTCCTGGGGACGGTCGCGGCGGGAGCGGCGGCCGTGGTGACGCGGCCGGCAGCGGCGCGCGGCGCGGCCGGTGGGCCCAACGGAGTGGGCGAGCCCGCGCTCCTCGGCGGCCGGCCGGTGCGAACGGAGGCGTTTCCTTCCTGGCCGATCGCGGACGCGCGCGAGGAGGAGGCGCTCCTCGGCGTCCTGCGCAGCGGCAAATGGGGACGCGGCGTCGGCGAGCAGGTCAAGCAGTTCGAGCGCGCCTATGCCGAGCTCACCGGCGCGCGCCACTGCCTGGCCACCGCCAACGGCTCGACCGCGCTGCTCACCTCGCTCTACGCGCTCGACGTCGGCGCGGGGGACGAGGTGATCGTCCCGCCCTACACTTTCGTGGCCACGGTCAACGCCGTGCTGCTCCGCGGCGCCCTGCCCATCTTCGTCGACAGCGACATCGAGACGTTCCAGATCGACGCGCGGCGGATCGAAGCGGCGATCACGGAGCGCACGCGCGCGATCGTGCCCGTGCACCTCGGCGGCTCCGCGGCCGACCTCGACACCATCCTGGCCGTGGCCCAGCGCCACCGAGTGCCCGTGCTGGAGGACGCCTGCCAGGCCCATCTCGGCGAATGGAAGGGCCGCAAGGTCGGCACGTGGGGCAAGGCCGGCTGCTTCAGCTTCCAGGCCAGCAAGAACCTCAATTCCGGCGAAGGCGGCGCCATCGTCACCGACGATCCGGCCTTCGTGGAGGCCTGCTACACGTTCCACAACAACAGCCGCACGCGCGCGACCTCCGGCGACAACTTCTCGTACCGGGGCACGGGCGGAAACTTCCGCCTGACCGAGTTCCAGGCCGGGATCCTGCAAGCGCAGATGACCCGTCTCGACGCGCAGTCGCGGACGCGCGAAGCGAACGCGTCCTATCTCAGCGGCCTGCTGAAGGAGATCCCGGGTCTCACGCCCGCGCGCATGTACGCGGGCTGCACCCGCAACGCGTACCACCTCTACATGTTCCGCTACGACGCGGCCCAGTTTGCCGCTCTGCCGCGGTCGCGCTTCCTCGACGCGCTCAAGGCGGAGGGCATCCCCGCGGCCGGGGGCTACGCGCCCCTGAACAAGGAGGCCTTCCTCGAGGACACCCTCACCAGCCGCGGCTTCCGGCGGATCTACGGCGAGCGCGCCTTCGCGGAGTGGCGCGAGCGGAATCAGTGCCCGCAGAACGACCGGCTCTGCGGCGAGGCGGTGTGGCTCGGGCAGACGATGCTGCTCGGTCCGCGCCGCGACATGGACCAGGTCGCGGAGGCCGCGCGCAAGGTGAGCGCCCACGCCGCGCGGATCGCGAAGGCCTGATGAGGGCGCGCGTCCTGGCGACCGTGGCCGTGCTGGCGGCGGTGGTCCGCGCCGGCAGCGAGACGGCGGCGACGCCGTCGCCGCGCCTGATTGCGCGCGTGTACGACTCCGGCTTTGCCGACGCCCACGACACTTACAACGGGATCGGCGCCGCCAGCGACGGGCGCATCTACTACGTGCTCAGCTCCGAGCGGCACGACGTGGCCGGGCAGATGTTCGTCCTCGATGCCGCGTCCGGCCATCAGCGGCACGTGGCCGACCTCGACGAGGCCGCGGGGCAGAAGGGCCGCCACGTCATCGCCCAGGGCAAGAGCCACGTCAATTTCGTGGAGGCCGGCGGCAAGCTCTATTTCGCCACCCACATCGGCTTCTACTCGATCGTGGACGGCATGGAGACGATGGGAATTCCCCCCGCCGGCTTCTCGCGCTATCCGGGCGGACACCTGCTCTCGTACGACCTGGCATCGGGGCGGATGGACGACCTCGCGACGGCGCCGGAGCAGGAAGGCATCCTGACCATGAGCGTGGACGGTCGGCGGCAGCGCATCTACGCGCTGACCTGGCCCGGCGGGTGGTTCTTCCGCTACGACGTCGCGTCTCGCGAGTCCAAGACGCTGGGCCGGTTCTTCGAGAAGGGTGAGAACGGCAAGGGGGCCGAGTACCGCACGATCTGCCGCTCGCTCGCCGTCGATCCCGATGACGGGTCCGTGTACTTCACGCGCGGCGAAGGCACGATCTTCCGCTATCGCTACGATC
>DASTLK010000590.1:0-4936 GCA_035715025.1 Vicinamibacteria bacterium | reverse complement strand
CTGTTAAACGAGCCGATCGAAACACTGGCTCTCACAGCTCGCTCTACCCACGGAAAGCCGTACGCCTCCCTGGCCACCGACGCACCGTGAGGCCCGAAGACCAGCTCGGCCTCGTATTGGTTGTGGCGCCGGCAACGAAGGGAGATGTTCTCGACCGTCGCCGGTCCCCCTTTCGCGTACGGCCGCACGTGGTGGAACTCAAGGAACGTGCGCTCTGTGCATCTCTTTCCGGCCGGCGAGATGTAAGCGCACTGGTCGGCGTCCCGCCGGGACGCCGCAGCCTTGACCTCCTGCGGCACGTGGCGCGAGCCCAAACCCGGTTTCCGGACGTCCGTATCCGTCCCGGGACGGATAGGTCGGCGTCGCCGCGGCCTGTCCGTCCGCCCGAGCTTCACCTTCTCGACCTTCTCGAGGAGGAGAGTGAGCGCGCGGTCGAAGATCGCGCCCGGGTCGCCGTCCGGGATCTCGCGGCGGAGGAGGGTCTGGAGACGCCGAAGTTTGTCGTGGCCCTCCTTGCCGATCGTGAACTGCACGCGATAGCGCTCCGGCGACGTGGTCTGGACGATCGGACGACGCGCGGGAAGAGCCGGCGGCGGACCGGCGATCGGCAGTGATGGTTCGGCGCCTGAGGTGGTGGCAGGCAGCGGTGGCGGTGCGGAAGTGGGGAGCTTGCGGATGGAGGTGGGGACATCCGGTCGCGGTGCCAGCTCCGCGACCAGGGCCTCGATCTCGCGCCGCCTTTTGCCGCAAGCCCGGGCCAGGACCGCCACGTGGTTCTCCGGCGTGAGGTGCCGCCTCAGCAGTCGGACGGAGGTCAGGGACATCGCGCCCGAGGCGAGGTGGTCGAGGATCACGGGAAAACCCAGGCAGGCTCGGGCCGCCTCGATCCGGTTGCAGGCGGCGTCCTCGGACAAGAGAAGAACCTGCGTGCAATAGCCGAAGAGCGACCCGTAGCTTTGGCCCGCGTAGAGCGAGGGCCGTGTCTCGAGCGCGGCCAGATGGGCGACGAGCTCGACGGATGCCTCTCGCTCCTTTCCCGCGAGCACGCCGATGCGGGCGAGGAGATCCTGATCCGAGAGTCGGGACGCGAGAGTGAGCATGTTCGTATTCATGCATTCTGTTTATCACGGCCGATTTTGTGCCCGCGGGGAGGCTCTGGCCTCGCGCACGAGCGTCGCTTCACCGTCAGGCGGCGCGCCGCGAATCCTCCGGTCCGAGAAGCGCTCGGAGAGGCGTAGAAGCATTCCAGTCGCGATCGTAGAAGCGAGCCGACAGCGGAATGAACGGCACGCTCGGAAACCGAGGTCCGAAAGATCGACCGCGCAAAAAATAATTCTGCGAATCGCTCGGTGAGTAGCGATAGAGGCTGTGGCCAGGTCGGTCGTCGAGTGTGTCGCGGGCGAGGGTGACTAGCCGGAGTCGCGCGCCGCAACGCGAGGGCGCCGCGTCCTCTTCGCGCGCGGAATCGTCGCCGCCCCTCGCGCAGCCGGCTCCCGCGCAGCCGGCTCGCGCGCTGCCGCCGGCTCCCGCACCGCCGGCGCCTCCGCGCGCCTGCGCGCCACGCGCAACCGCTCCGCGCGCCGGCGCACGGTCTCCGCCTCGTCCGGGTCCAGTGTTCGCACGTCGCGCTCGATGCCCGCCGGAGCGCGCCTTCCGCTGAGCTCCACGATCCGCTCGAGCGCGCCCGGCCAGTCGAAATCCTCGAGCGCGCCACCCGCGCTGGCCAGCACGCGGTCGAGGAACGTGGTGGCGGCGGCCTCGACGACGATCTCGACGCGGACACCGGGCTCCTGGTCGCGAAAGCGGAAGGTGACGATCCCGGCCAGCGGGTCGCCCTCGACGGTGAGGGCGGTGACGGCGTCGGCGGCGACGTCCGCCACGCGCAGGGCCACGAACCCGCGCAGGGGCACGCGCGCGGAAAGCAGCGTGCCCTTCGTGATCAGGCGGCCTTCCGGCGGTCCGTCCTCCAGGCGCAGCACGTGGGTGGCGTTGCGCCGGAACCGGTCACGTAGCGCGCGCGCGGGCGGTGAGGCGCCTTCGATGTCGACGTAGAACCGGCGCCGGCGGATCGCTCCGCCTCGCCGGGGCGTCTGCTCGGGGACCTGCTCGACGAGCTGGCGCAGGCCGTCCTCGATCCGCGTGGTGGTCACGCCCAGCACGCTGGTGAGCGCGTTCTCGATCGAGTCGGGGAGGCGCGATTCGCCGTCGAGCTCGGCCAGGGCGGCCGCGCGCCCGGGAAGAGAGACGCCCAGCATGGCCGCCGCCTCCGTGCCGATGGCCGCGAAGAGGCCGGGCACGGCCAGACGGACGGGCTTGCGTCCGACGAGCGCGCACAGGCGATCGGTCACGTCGGAGAGGAGGGCGCGCTCCGGACCGGCGACGTGCAGGACTCGTCCGGCCGCCGCGGGCGACTCCACCGCCTGCGCGAGCGCGCGCCCCAGATCCTCGTGCCACAGCGGCTGCAGCTCGCCGCGGCCGCCGTCCACCAGGGGGATGGCGGGCAGCGTGCGCACCATCGTGGCCAGCTCGGCCAGGCCGCCCTCGCCCGGCGCGTACACCAGCCCCGCGCGCAGGATCGTCCACACCCCGCGGAAGCCGCGCGCCGCGCCTTCGGCCTCGCGCATGAGGCGGCCGTCCTCGGCGGAGCTGCGCGCGTGTCGCAATGACGAGAGGAGGACGAACCGCTCGGCTCCTGCCCTCTCCGCCTCCGCCACCAGCCAGCGCGTGCCGCGCACGTCGATGCGGCTCGGTCCGCTGGCCCGACTGCCGGCGCCCGTCTTCGCGCTCGTGGCCCACGGCTGGCGTACGGCGCCAAGCTGGACGAGGGCTTGGCACCCGTCCGCCGTGCCCTGCGGGTCGCGCGAGGAGGCGACATCCCCGACCGAAGCCTCCACTCCATGCGGCCACCGCCGCGCCATCGCCTCCGCGTCCGGAGACAAGAGGCGGACCTCGTGGCCCTGCTCGACGAGCGCGGTGACGGTCGCCTCCGCCACTGCGCCATCGCCGGCGACGAGGACCTTCATGCGAGCCTCCGAAGTGAGCGCACCCCTACGATACACGTTACCTGCAACTGCCGTGCCCGCCTTTCGCCCCCACGGCGGCCGCCGGCGACTGCGCTAGCATTGAATGAAGATGTGCGCCCGGTTCCAGTTCGCGCCGCCCGAGGACTGGGTCGAGGAGTTCGGCCTCTCGGACGCGCCGGCCGTGGTCCCCCGATACAACATCGCGCCGACTCAGGACGTGCTCGCCGTGCGCCGCCAGCGGACGGGTTCGCGACAGGCGCGGCTCCTGCGCTGGGGCCTCGTCCCCTATTGGGCCGAGGACCCGGCGATGGGGAACCGCCTGATCAACGCCCGCGCCGAGAGCGTGGCCACGCGCGCGGCCTTCCGCGAGCCGTTCCGGCAGCGCCGTTGTCTCGTCCCCGCGCAGGGTTTCTACGAGTGGAAGAAGTTCGCCCGGGCCCGCGAGCCCTGGCTGGTGCGGCTCAAGGGGGGCGCGACCTTCGCATTCGCGGGGGTCTGGGACCGCTGGGCCAGCGAAGGCAGCGCGATCGAATCCTGCGCCTTGATCACCACCGCCGCCAACGCGGTGGTCGCGCCCATCCACGGGCGCATGCCGGTGCTGATCGACCGCCAGGCCTATGACACCTGGCTCGATCCGGACGCGACCGAGGCGGACCTGCTCCCGCTGCTGGCGCCCTTCCCGGCGGACGGAATGGAAACGTTCGCCGTTTCGCCGCGCGTGAACGGCACCGACGTGGATGACGCGGACCTCGCGCGGCCGGTCACTCCGGAGCCAGACCCGGGGCAGATGCGCCTGTTCTGATCCGCCGCGCCGGCCTAGTGAACCGGGGCCGCGGCCAGAGCCGACGCCTCGAAGTGCTGCAGGAGATCGAGGGGGCCGTCGTAGATTCCGATCGCGTCCTTGAGGTCCGGATCCTTCCTGCCTCCCGAGCGGAACGCGATCGCGCGCACGCGCGCGCGGCCGGCGGCCTCGACGTCGTAGGGCGTGTCCCCGATCATCACCACCTCTTCCGCCGGCTCGCGCAGGCGCTCCAGCGCGACGTGGACGACGTCGGGATCCGGCTTCGAGCTGTCCACGTCGTCCGAGGACGTGGTCACCTCGAACACGTCCTCCGCGCCGACCAGCTTCAGCAGCCGCTCAAGGAGGTCTTTCTTGGATGAGCTGGCCACGGCCAGGCGAAAGCCCTCGCTGTACAGGCGGCGGAGGAGGTCGTGCGCTCCGGGCAGCGGGCGGACCTGCGGCAGGTAGCGCTCGGCGAAGATCGCGTCGCGTCGCTCGGCGATGCGCTTGCCCTTCGCGTCGTCGGACGAGAGGCCGGCCACGAGAGGCAGGACCTTGTCGCCGCCCATGCCGATGAGAGGACGGATCCGCTCGAAGGGCGACCTGGTAGCCCGCCTCGGCGAGGGCGTCCACCCAGGCCCGCGCGTGCCCGTCGTTGCTGTCGACGAGGGTTCCGTCCACGTCGAAGATCACGGCGCGAATGGCCTCCATGGATCCAGACTAGCCTTGTTTCTTGCGTCGCGCGGCGGGTGTCGTCAGCAACTCGCGCACGTCCAGGCCCAGGGCCCAGGCCAGGCGGCAGATGGTGTCGAGAGGCACGTTGTGCTTTCCGAGCTCGATGCCGCTGAGGTAGCTGCGGTCCATGCCCGCCCTCTCCGCCAGCGACGCCTGCGTGAGGCGGCGCCGCCGCCGCAGGTTGCGGAGCTGCTGGGCCAGCACGGCGCGGCCGTTGAAGACCTGCTCGGCCGCGGTGCGCGCGGTCGGCCATAGCGCGAGCTGGCGGGGCCGTTTCACTTGCTCGATACCTCTCCGTGGCCACCACCGAGCGGTGCCCGCGGCGCGAGACGCTAGCACGTTTCCGGCGGTGCTATCATCAGCCCACGCGCCCGTAGCTCACTTGGATAGAGCACTT
>DASTLK010000589.1:0-5508 GCA_035715025.1 Vicinamibacteria bacterium | reverse complement strand
CTCGATCAGGGCGTGGCCGACCAGGCGCGCCCCGGACATCCCGTAGGGATGGCCGATGGCGATGGCGCCGCCGTTGACGTTGAGCTTCTCGTCCGGGATCCCGAGCTTGTCCCGGCAGTAGAGGACCTGCACCGCGAAGGCTTCGTTGATCTCGAAGAGGCCGACGTCCGCCATCTTCACACCCGTCCGCTCGAGCAGCCGCGGCACCGCGAAAACGGGACCGATACCCATCTCGTCCGGCTCGCAGCCGGCCACGGCGAAGCCGCGGAAGATTCCCAGGGGCCGCAGCCCGCGCATCTCCGCCAATTGGCCGTCCATGACCACGCAGGCGGAAGCGCCGTCGGAGAACTGGCTGGCGTTGCCGGCCGCGACCACGCCACCGGGCAGCGCGGGTTTGATCTTGGCGACGGCCTCGTAGGTAGTGTCGGGCCGGATGCCTTCGTCGGCAGCGAGGGTGACTTCCCTGGTGAAGAGGCGCCCCGACTCCTTGTCCGCCACCGCCATCACGGTCGAGAAGGGCACGATCTCGTCCTGGAACTTGCCGGCGGCCTGGGCCGCGGCCGCGCGCTGCTGGCTGCGCACGCCGTATTCGTCCTGGGCCCGACGCGGGATGCCGTAGCGGCGCGACACGTTCTCCGCCGTCTGCAGCATCGTCTCGTAGATCGCGGGCTTGTGCTCGACGAGCCAGGGGTCGCGCGCCATGTGGCGGTTGGCTTCGTTCTGCACGCAGGAGATGGACTCGAGGCCGCCGGCGACGAGGACGGGCACGCGGTCGATGAGGACGCGGTGCGCGGCCATGGCGATCGTCTGCAGACCCGACGAGCAGAAGCGATTCACGGTGACGCCGGCGGTGGTGACGGGCAGGCCGGCGCGGAGCGCGATCTGGCGCGCGATGTTGCCGCCGGTGGTGCCCTCGGGCCACGCGCAGCCCATGAGGACGTCCTCCACCTCGGCCGGATCGAGGCGCGCGCGCTCGACCGCCGCGCGCACGGCGTGCGCGCCCAGCGTCGCTCCGTGCGTCAGGTTCAGCGCCCCGCGCCAGGACTTGGCGAGGCCGGTGCGGGCGGTGGAGACGATGACGGCGTCGGTCATGGGAGTCTCACGAGCGATTGAACGTCTGTCCCTCGCCGGCGAGACGGGCCAGCAGAGGGGCGGGAGTCCAGCCGAATCCCTTCATCCGGCGTACCACCGTGGTCAGGCCCACCGTATCCGCGTAGAACATGGGGCCGCCGCGGAAGGGCGGGAATCCGTAGCCCGCGAGGTAGACGAGGTCCACGTCGGACGCCCGCTGGGCGATCCCCTCCTCGAGGACCTTCGCGCCCTCGTTCACCAGAGCCAGCACGCAGCGGTCGACGATCTCGTCGTCGGCGATGCGGCGCCGCGCGATGCCTCTCTCGCGGCTGTCCTCGACGATCATCTCGTCGACGGCGGGATCGGGGAGGGCGTCGCGGCGACCCGCCTCGTAGCGATACCAGCCCGCGCCCGTCTTCTGCCCGAAGCGGCCCTGCTCGCAGATGCGGTCCGCGATGACGGAACGCTCGATCTCCGGGTGCTGGGCATAGCGCCGCTTGCGGATGGACCAGCCGATGTCGTTGCCGGCGAGGTCGGACATGCGCAGCGGGCCCATGGCCATCCCGAAGCTCTCCAGCGCACGATCCACCTGCGCGGGCAGCGCGCCCTCCTCGAGGAGGAGCAGGGACTGCCGCAGGTAGGGCTCGAGCATCCGGTTGCCGATGAAGCCGTCGCACACGCCGGACACGACCGCCGTCTTCTTGATGGTTCGGGCCAGGCGCATCACGGTGGCGAGCACGTCCTTCCCCGTCGCCGCCCCGCGTACGACCTCGAGCAGCTTCATGACGTGGGCGGGGCTGAAGAAGTGCGTGCCGATCACGTCCGCCGGACGGCGGGTGGAACGCGCGAGGGCGTCGAGGTCGAGGGTGGACGTGTTGCTGGCCAGGATCGCCCCTGCCTTCATGGTCTCGTCGAGCGTCTTGAACACGGCCTGCTTCACCGCCATGTCCTCGAACACCGCCTCCACCACGATGTCGGCGGAGGCGACGTCCGCGTAGCCCAGGGTGGGACGGATGAGGCCCATCCGCTCCTCGACCTGGGCGGAGGTGAGCTTCCCCTTCCGTGCGCTGCCCTCGTATCTCTTGCGGATGGTGGCCATGCCTTGGTCGAGCCGCGCGCGCTCCGCTTCGAGGACGGTGACGGGGATCCCCGCGTTCGCGAAATTCATCGCGATGCCGCCGCCCATGGTGCCGGCACCGATGACGGCGGCGCTGCGGATCGGTCGAACCTCGGTGTCCTCGGGCACGTCGGCGATCTTGGCCGCGGCGCGCTCGGCGAAGAAGGCGTGGCGGAGCGCGCGCGACTCCGTCGTGCCCAGGAGAGAGAGGAAGAGGTCGCGCTCGACGCGTAGCCCCTCCTCGAACGACTGCGAGGCCGCCGCGGCCAGCGCGTCCACGCACCTCAGCGGGGCCGGGTAGCCCTTGGACACCGCGCCTCGCGCGAAGGCCAGGAATCCCTCCGGGCTGGGATGGGTAACGGGGAGATCGCGGAGCAGGGGCAGCGGCCGCCGATCGGCGACGGTCTCCGCAAGCGCGGCCGCCCACTCGAAGACGTCGCCCTCACCCACGGCGTCGAAGAGCCGCGTGCCCTCGAGCTGGGCCGCGGGCACGGTCGTGCCGGAGACGATCATGTTGAGCGCGGTCTCGAGTCCGACCGCCCGCGGCAGGCGTTGCGTCCCGCCCGCTCCGGGCAGGAGGCCGAGCTTCACCTCCGGCAGCGCGACGTGCGCGGTGGAGGCGGCGACCCGATAGTGGCAGGCGAGGGCCAGCTCGAGGCCGCCCCCCATCGCCACCCCGTGGATGGCGGCGACGACCGGCTTGGGAGACGCCTCCACGGCCTGGATCACGGCGTGCAACGAGGGGTCGGCCGTCATCTGCGGGGTACCGAACTCGCGGATGTCGGCCCCTGCGGAAAAGCCCTTCCCGGCCCCGGCGAGGACGACGGCCTTGACGCCGGGATCGGCGGCGGCCCGGTCGAGGCCATCGACGATCCCGCGCCGCAGCGCATGGCCGAGGCCGTTGACGGGCGGGTTGTTCAAGGTGATCACGGCGACCGCGCCGCGCGTCGAGTATTCGGCCGGGCCCATGCTTCCCGCGATCCTAGGTCCGGATCGCGGCCTCCGTCAATGGTCTTGGTCGAACAGCCAAGGCGGCGTCCTCGACTTGCGCGAATCGAGGCCCGAAAACAGGCCCTTGACACCGAAGAGGCCGGTGTTAGTCTCTTGGCCGCTTGCCCAAGCCGAAGCGAGTCTCGACGGTGGTCGAGGACCGTTTCCTCGACGCGGCCGCGCGCCTCTTCCGCGCCAAGGGGTTCGAGGCGACGACCGTGCGCGAGATCGCCAAGGCGGCGCGCATGCTGCCCGGCAGCCTGCATTACCGCTACCCGACCAAGGACAGCCTGCTGCTCGCCCTCATGAAGCGCGGCGAGGACGCGGACCTGGTCGGCATCCGCGCCGCCATCCGCGAGGCCCGCGATCCGGTGGAGCGGCTCCGTCTGGCCCTCCGGGCCCGGCTGCGTTACCTGCTCTCGCGGCCCGCTTCCCAGGTCGTGCTCTTCGAATGGCGGTCCCTCAAGGGCGCGGCGCGGGAGGAGATGATCCGCTTGCGCGACCGGTACGAGGCCTTCTGGTCCGGCCTCCTCTACGAGGCGGCGGGGACCGGGCGGCTGCGCCCGGGCATCGACCTGCGGCTCCTCCGCTTCCTGCTCTTCGGCGCCATCAACGGGGTCGCGCTCTGGTATCACGCGGACGGGCCGCGCACTCCCGACGAGATCAGCGACGCCTTCTGGGGCTTCATCGCATACGGCGTGGCCGACGAGGCGCACCGGCCGGACGACATCGGCTCCGCGCTCCGCACGCTGTCCGCGCTGGAGATGGGCGCGGGAGGAGCGCAGGAGCGGTCGTAAACAAGACGGCGAATCGAAACGGAGGCCTCAGATGCGTAGAAGAGTGACCGTTCTCGCGCTCGTCCTCGGGCTCGTCGCGCCCGCCGCGGTGCGTGCGCAATCGCGTCTCACCGGAGCCGACCTCCGCGGCACCGTCCGCGACCCGTCCGCGGCCGCCATTCCGGGGGCGACCGTGACCGCGACCTCGGCGGACACCAACACCTCGCGCACCGCCGTCAGCGACTCGAGTGGCCGGTACTTCATCGGGGCCCTTCCCCCCGGCGCCTACCGGATCACCGCGGAGATGCCGGGCTTCGCCACCCAGAGGCGCGAAGGCGTGACCCTGCACCTCGGGCAGAGCCTCGAGCTCGATTTCGCCTTGCCCGTCGGGGGCCGGGGCGAGGACGTCACCGTGACCGAGGAGCTGGGCGTCGTCGATCCCCATCGCACGGCGGTGGCGACCGTGATCGGCCAGCCCCAGATCGAGAACCTGCCCATCAACGGACGCAACTTCATCAGCTTCTCGGTCATCACCCCCGGGGTGGGCCTGGACAACACGCCCCAGCAGGGCGCCTCCGCCACCTCCGGCCTCTCCTTCACCGGCCAGCGCGCGCGCTCGAACAACATCATGGTGGACGGCCTCGACAACAACGATCCCATCGTCGGCTCCGTGCGCGCCACCTTCAGCCAGGAAGCGGTGCGCGAGTTCCAGGTCCTCACCAACTCCTACTCCGCGGAGTTCGGCAAGGCTTCGGGGGGCGTCGTCAACATCGTGACCAAGAGCGGAACGAACGAGCTGAGCGGCAACGTCTTCGCTTTCGTCCGCGACGATTCCTTGAACGCCAGGGACCACTTCGAGCGCTTCGACGTCTTCGGGGGCCCCATCAACCGGGCGAAAGCGCCGTACAAGCAATGGCAATACGGCGCCACCCTCGGCGGTCCCATCCGCAAGGACAAGACGTTCTTCTTCCTGTCCTTCGAGCGCCTCGACATCGACGCCAACAGCTTCGTGACCATCTCCGACGCGGACGCCGCCGTCCTCGGTCGCGCGGGGTTCCCCGTCCAGACCGGCGCGAATCCGTACCAGTTCAAGGACACGCTCCTGCTCGGGAAGATCAATCACTACTGGACCCCGAGCCACAGCCTGGTGCTGCGGGCCAACTACTCCGATCGCACGAACGAGAACATCGAGCCGTTCGGGGGGCTCATCGCGCGCAGCCGCGGCGCCGTGCAGCTCCGCAAGGACTACGGCCTCTCCGTGGCCCAGACCGACATCCTCTCTTCGCGCTGGCTCAGCGAGGCGCGCTTCCAGTGGGCGCACGAGAAGCAGGACATCGACTCCCTCGATCCCAATTGCGGGGGCCCCTGCACGCGCTTCGATCAGGGCGGCCCGACGCTCGAGGTGGCCGGGGTGGCCAGCGTGGGCCGCCAGCGCTTCACGCCGCAGCCTCGCACCAACGACCGTTTCCAGCTCACCGAGACGCTGAGCTTCGCGACGGGCAGCCACTCCGCCAAGGCCGGCCTCGACTTCAACGTCGTGGACAGCCGCGACAC
>DASTLK010000588.1:0-11028 GCA_035715025.1 Vicinamibacteria bacterium | reverse complement strand
GCGCCTCGGCTGCGTCCTCCGCGGGGACGGAGCGGTCGAGGTGCACCGGGTCAGCGGAATCGAAGACTCGGGGCCCGGCGACCTCACCTTCGTGGCGAATCCGCGCTACGTGCCGCGGCTGGCCACCACCCGGGCCTCCGCCGTCATCCTGTCCCCGGAGCTGCAGACGCCCCTGCCGAGCCTCGTCTCTCCCAACCCCTACCTCGCGTACGCGCGCGCGGCGGGGATCCTGCACCCGCAGGCGCGGCCCGCCCCCGGCGTCGATCCCGCGGCCCACGTCCACCCGACGGCGCGCCTGGAGGCGGACGTGTACGTCGGTCCGCTGGCCGTGGTCTCGGCTCGCGTCCGCATCGGCGCGCGCACCGCCATCCACGCCCACTCCGTGCTGTACCCCGACGTCGAGGTCGGCGAGGACTGCGTCCTCCATTCCGGCGTGCACGTCCGCGAGGCCTGCCGCCTCGGCAGTCGCGTCATCGTCCAGAACGGCGCGGTCATCGGTGGCGACGGCTTCGGGTTCGCGCGCGACCAGGACGGGCGTTACGAGAAGATCCCGCAGGTCGGCATCGTGGTGGTGGAGGACGACGTCGAGATCGGCGCCCTGGTGGCCATCGACCGCGCGGCCATGAGGGAGACGCGCATCGGGCGCGGCACCAAGATCGACAACCTCGTGCAGATCGGCCACTCCGTGACCGTGGGGCGCGACACGGTGCTGGCCGGCCAGGTGGGCATCGCGGGCAGCACGCGCATCGGCGACGGCGTCACCCTCGCCGGCCAGGTCGGCGTGGCCGGGCACATCACGGTGGGCGATCGCGTGATCGCGACCGCGCAGACGGGGATTCCCTCCTCCGTGGACGCGGGGGCGGTGGTGTCCGGTTATCCCGCGATCGACAACCGCGCCTGGCTCAAGGCCAGCGCCGTCTTCCACCGGCTGCCGGAGCTGTTGCGCCGCCTGCGCGATCTCGAAGCGGCGAGCGGGAAGCGCGAAGGCTAGCGGCTCGCGCCCACGGCGAGGGCGGCCCGGGCGCCGGTCACGGCCGGCGCCTCGAACGCCTCCAGGACGGGCCGGCCGGTCGCTCCTCCGGGAAGGCTGAGCCCCAGCACCCAGGCCGCGGTGGCGGCGGTGTCGGTGGTCACCACCTTCGTGGTCACGGTGCGCACGGCGACGCGGGGTCCGGCCACCACCCACGGAATCAGCATGTCCGCCGGCTGCGTGGTGCCGTGGTTGAAGTCGTGGCCGCCGTGGTCCGCGGTGACGATGACGGTCGTGCCCGCGGGCAGGGCGGCGAGGACGCGCCCCACCGCGCGGTCCGCGCCCGCGATGGCATCGAGGTAGGCGGCCGACATCCAACCCTGTGCGTGGCCCGTGAGGTCCGTCTGCGGCAGGTGCACGAACATCAGGTCGAAACCGGCCATCGCCTCGCCCGCGGCGCGGCTCGCGACCTCCTGATCGTCCGCCGCACAGAGGTCGAAGCGCTGGACCATGCCCGGCACATCGAGCTGACGGAATTTCTCCTTGCCCGCGACGAGGACGGTTCGGAGACCCGCCGCGCGCGCGACCGCGAAGACGGTGGGCACGGCGATGGGCCCGTTCTCCGGCCGGTAGTCGTCCCAGGTGATGCCGTGAGCCGAAGGAAGGTACCCGGACAGCATCGACGCGTGCGAAGGGAGCGTGGTCGAGGGCATGACGGTCTGTGCCCGCCACGTCGAGGCCCCGCGGGCAGCCAGGCCGGTGATCGCGGGAGCTCCCGCCTGGAGCAGCGCATCCGGCCGCAATCCGTCGATGGAGAAGATGACGACGCGCGGCGGCGTCGGGGCCGCCACGGGCACGACGGGCAGCGGAGGGGTCGGCTGGGCCGCGGAGTGCCCGCAGCCAGAGGCAAGAGCGACCAGCGCGACCAGGGGCGCGAGCCCCGCACAAGACCGTCCCACCTCACCTCCCTGGCTGTGGTCTGTGGAAGGCGGGAGGATAGCATGGGGCCACCGGTCCCAAAAACCGCTAGGACGGGGCGAAATAGCCGGCGCGGTGGCGCACGCGCAGACCCTTGCCGGGCACGTCCACCTTCAAGCGGCGGAATTTCCCATCGCGCGACGGGTCGTCGGAGACGTAGCCGAGGACGTACTGGGACTGCAGCTCCTGCAGGATGCGCGTGTAGATCCCGGAAAGGTCCTTCGACGACCGCGGCGTGAAGACGGCTCCGCCCGTGAGCTCCGCCATCTGCTCGAGCACGGACTTGGAGTGGAGCGCGCGCGCGCTGCCGGGCGGGAACCCGGCCGTGAACGCGATGGGATAGATGATGACGCCGCTGGAGCGGATGAGCTGCAGGACCTCGCCCAGGCCCAGCGCGCTGCGCGTGTCCTCCCCATCCGTGAACAGGACGAGCACCTTGCGCCCGGAGGCATCCTGGACGCGGGAGAGGTAGACGGAGATCGCATCGTAGAGCGCGGTGTCGCCGCCGCCCTTGGCTTCCGCGATGCGCTCGAACAGGCCCTGCTGGTTCTCGCTGTTGTAGCGGGAGAGCCGGATGTCGTCGTCGAAGAAGATGGTGACGAGGTCCCGGGCGCGGGGGATCGATTCCAGGAACCGGACGGCGGCCTCCTGCGACAGCTTGAGCTGGGCCAGCATGCTCCCGCTGGTGTCCATGAGCAGGCCGAGGTCGAGGGCGAGCGTCTCCTCCTGGCCGGGCTCGACCGCGCGCCCGAAAAGCTGCACGTGCTGGGGCCGTCCGTTCTCGAGCACGGTGAAGTCGTCCGGCTTGAGGTTCGGGACGAGACGACCCGCGGCGTCACGGACGGTGACGGTGAGATGGACCTCTTCGAGCTGGGTGGGGAAGATCGGCTCGGGCCCGGCCCGATACGCCTCGGCCGACGAAAAGACCAACAGCGCGGCGGCCAGGGTCGAGCCGGCGATTCGGCGCGCGCTCCGGCCGAAGGGAGGACGGCGATTCCTGCTGGGTCGGTCCCGCATGACAGGGGCCCCTGGCCCCGGTCGCGATTCTACCTCCGGGGCGGGTCCCGCTGTGACACGAATCGAAGTTCAGCGCAGGACTTCGATGACGCGCACGGCCAGGTCCACCTTGTTGAAGGGGGGCATGACGTAGGCGCCCTGGACGAGGTCCCGGACGGCGAGGAGGGCCTCCTGGGCGATGCGCACTCCCTCCGCCTGGGCGCCGTCGCCGGAGCCGGCCGCCCGCATGCGCTCGCGGATGTCCTCCGGGATCGTCATCCCCGGCACCTCGTTGTGAAGGAACTCCGCGTTCTTGTGCGAGTACAGGGGGAGGATGCCGATGAGCACGGGCACGTCGAGGTGGCCGATCATCCCGAGGAACGTCTCGACCGTCCGCGGGTCGTAGACGGGCTGGGTCATCACGTACTCCGCCCCCGCCTTCACCTTCTCCTCCAGGCGCCGGACTTCCTTCTCGAGGTCCGGCTTGCTGGGATCCGCGCCGCAGCCGATGTGGATCCCCAGCGGGGGGCCGATGGCATTGCCGGCCAGGTCCCGGCCGTGGTTGAGGTGGTCCATGATCCGGATGAGCCCGATCGAGTCCACGTCGTAGACCGCGGTCGCGTCCGGATAGTCCCCCAGCTTGGGCGGATCGCCGGTGATGGCCAGGATGTTGCGCAGCCCCAGCGCGTAGGCCCCGAGCAGGTCGGACTGGATGCCGAGCAGGTTCCGGTCGCGGCAGGTGTAGTGGAGGATCGTGTCCACGCCCACCCTGGTCTGCATGAGCACGCAGAGCGACTGCGCGCTCATGCGCGCGGAGGCGCGAGGGCCGTCGGCGACGTTGATGGCGTCGATCTCGTTCTCCTTGCAGTACTGCGCGCGATCGATGATGCGCCCCGGGTCCGCTCCCTTGGGCGGGTCGAGCTCCACGGAGACGACGAACTTCTTGCCCAGCCTCTTCGCGAGCGGGCTCTTCTCCTCGCGCGGGATGGGGGGCAGGGCCTCCTTGGCCGTCACCGGGGGCACGACGGTGACCACCTGGCGCGCCGGCTGCACCATGCGCACCGAGCGCACGAGGTTGCGGATGTGGGCGGGCGTGGTCCCGCAGCAGCCGCCCACCACGCTGACACCCGCCGCGATGAAGCGCCGGGCGTAGGAGGCCATGTACTCGGGCGTGCAGAGATAGACGTAACGGCCGTCCACCATCGCGGGCGCGCCCGCGTTGGGCATGGCCGAGAGCTTGAGCCGGCGCGCGACCGCGGCCATGCGCTGCACCGTCTCCAGCATCGGCTGCGGCCCCTGGCTGCAGTTCGCGCCCACCACGCTCACGTCCCAGTCCTCGAGTGTGCGCACGACGTCCTCGGGGGTGTCGCCGTAGAACGTCGTGCCCTCTTCCGTGAACGTCATCGAGACCGTGATCGGCAGCGCGCTCACCGCGCGGATGGCGGTGACGGCGGCGCGGGCCTGGTCGAGGGCGGGGATCGTCTCGACGGCGAAGAGGTCCACCCCGCCTTCGGCCAGTCCCTCCGCCTGCTCCTGGTAGGCGCGGACCGCGTCGTCGAACGTGATGTTGCCGAGAGGCTCCAGGGGCTTGCCCAGCGGTCCCACCGATCCCGCCACCAGGCCCCGGCCCTGGGCCGCTTCGCGGGCCAGGCGCGCCCCCTCGCGGTTGATCTTGCGCACCTGCGACTCGAAGCCGTGGGGTCCCAGCTTGAAGCGATGCGCGCCGAAGGTGTTGGTCTCGACGATGTCCGCGCCCGCCTCGAGGTACTCCTCGTGGACGGAACGGACCAGCGCCGGGTTGGAGAGGTTCAGCTCGTCGAAGCAGCGGTTCACGAAGACGCCGCGGGCATACAACATCGTGCCCATGGCGCCGTCGCCGACCACGACGCCGTCCTGCAGCCGCTCGAGGAAGCCTTTGACCGGCGCGGGTTGGACCTTGGACCCGCTCATGCCTGGTCAGTCTAGCCGAGCGTCCGCGCCCTCACCAGCCGCGGCCGGTGCGAAACTGTGTCATGGAAGTCCGCGCCCTGGGCCGCTCCGGGCTCCAGGTGCCCGTGGTCGGCATGGGCACCTGGCGGACCTTCGACGTCTCCGCAGGCGCGGCCGAGGAGCGCTGTCGCGCCGTCGTCTCCGCCGCCCTCGGCGACGGCGCCCGGCTCTTCGACACCTCGCCCATGTACGGCCGTGCCGAGCGCGTGCTGGCCCGGTGCCTGGAGGGAAGACGGGAGCAGGCCCTCGTAGCGACCAAGGTGTGGACTCCGTCGGCGGAGGAAGGCCGCGCGCAGATCGACCGCGCGCTCGAGTGGTACGGGGGGCGCGTGGACGTCTTCCAGGTCCACAACCTCGTGAGCTGGCGCGACCACCTGGCGTACCTCGAGCAGCGCCGCGAGCGCGGGCAGGTGGGAGTGGTCGGCATCACGCACTACAGCCAGGCGGCGTTCGCGGAGCTGATGCGCGTGATGGCGACCGGCCGCGTCGCGCAGATCCAGGTCCCGTATAACGCTCTGGATCGCGCCGTGGAAACGGAGGTGCTCCCCGCGGCGGAGGAGCGCGGCATCGGGGTGATCGTGATGCAGCCGCTGGGAGTGGGGGTGCTGGCGCAACGCGCACCCGCACCAGAGGCATTGAAGCCGCTCGAGAGATTCGGTGTGCGCACATGGGTGCAAACACTTCTGAAGTGGATCCTGAGCGACATGCGGGTCCACTGCGTGATCCCGGCGACGAGCTCTGTTGAGCACATGCGTGAGAACGCCGCCGCGGGAAGTCCGCCCTGGTTTGACGCGGCGGCGCGGGATTACGTGACGGAGTTAGGGGCGCGAAGATGACAGCCGACCTGACCCGAGCGTCTTATCTGTAAACGTGTCGATCGCGCAACGGAAAATCGATCGGCCTGATTAACAGATAGAGGTTGTGGCGGGGTCGGCCTGTCATCAGGGACGGCTACGGATACTCCGTCTCGTGTCGCTTCCGCGCCGCCTATGGCTTGGGCGGCGCGGCAAGATCTGCCGGCGGCGCGGCGGATAGACTTCCCTGGATGAACTTCCCCACGTCCTGCTTCAGCCGCGCGAGCTCTCGCGTGCTGATGTACATCATGTGGCCGGCTTCATATTGCGACGTGCTGATGCGACCCTTCTGGCTCTGGTCCAGCCCCAGGTGCGTCAGCGTGTAGTCCGTAGCGAAATACGGCGTGGCCAGGTCGTAGAATCCCGAGGCCACGAAAAGCCTCATGGCTGCGTTCTTCGCGAACGCGCTGCGCAACGATTCGCTGACGTCGGCATAGCCGTTGGCGCTCCCGTAGTCCCAGGGCGTTCCGATCCCGCCTCCCAGGATGTAATACGTCAGGTCACTCTTGTAGCCAAGGCTACGCCGCACGTAGTCATTGAAAGCCGCCGTGTAGGGCGGGCGGATGGCGGCCATGCTCGGGTCATAGTCGGGCCTCTCGCCGGCCGCGGTGGGATCGATGCCCTCGAACCGGCTGTCGAGCCGGCCCACCGTGCGCCTCTGGTCTCGCAGCAGCTCCTTGCAGAAGTGCTGGATCTCGATGCGCAGGTCGCTCTGGTCGACGTAGTCCTTGTCGAGCCCGGTGTAGCGCGCGAGCCGCTCCACCACCGCCGTCCGC
The DNA here is from genome assembly GCA_035715025.1 of Vicinamibacteria bacterium. Taxonomy (GTDB): domain Bacteria; phylum Acidobacteriota; class Vicinamibacteria; order Fen-336; family Fen-336; genus AA29. Next base: position 4,465 of record DASTLK010000588.1, on the reverse strand, counting down.
TCCGCGCCCGCCAGCCGGTCGCCCTTGGCCAGCGCGGCCGGGTACTCCACCGCCGCCCAGCGTTCCACCTCGTCCAGGAGCTTGCGCAGCGGCTGCTGCTGCAGGTCCGCCGGCAGCTTGTGGTGATACCACGCGGTCGCGGCGTAGGTGGGCAGGAACAACGGGTACGGCGTGTCGTTGCCGCGCGCGAACCGGTTCGTCTGGAAGTTGAGGACGGACGACACGAGCATGATGCCGTTGAGCGCGATGCCGCGATCGACGAGGTGGCCGGAGAGACCGGCCGCGCGCGTGGTGCCGTAGCTCTCGCCGACGAGGAACAGCGGCGACGCCCAGCGCTCCTGCCGGCTCAGGTAGAGGCGGATGAACTCGCCGACGGATTGGATGTCGCCCTCGACGCCCCAGAACTTCTTCCCCAGCTCCGGCTTCTTGGGGCGGCTGTAACCCGTGCCCACGGGGTCGATGAAGACGAGATCGGTGAAGTCGAGCCAGGAGGCGTCGTTGTCGACGAGCTCGAAGGGAGGCGCGGGCATGCCGCCCTCCTCGAGCATGCGCACGCGCTTGGGCCCGATGGCGCCCAGGTGCAGCCACACCGACGAGGATCCGGGGCCGCCGTTGAAGGAGAACGTCAGCGGCCGCTTCTCCGGGCCGCCGGCCCGTTCCACCACGTAGGCCATGTAGAAGACACTGGCCTCGGTCTCCCCCGCTTCGTTCTTCAGGGGCATCATCCCGGTGGTCACGGTGTAGCGCAGCAGGCGGCCGCCCAGGCGCGCTTCGTGGCGGGTGACGATGGGCGGCTCCTCTTTCTCGCGCGGCGCCTCGCGCTCCTTGGCCTTGTCCGGAGCAGCGGCGGTGGCGTCCGTGCCGCTCGTTTCCTCGGACGGCTCGGACCGCGGCGAGGCCTCGACTCGGCTCGGGCGGCGCGGCGCGGGAGCGGGCGCGCGCGGGCTCGGTGCCGGCTGAGGCGCCAGCAGCATCAGGACGAACAGGCTCAGGAGCATCCGGCGAGTCTACCGCTAGCTGCCCGTGGTGAAACCCTTGCTAGGCGTATTCGTGTCGAATTGGGATGCTCTTGCGCGCCGGCCCCATTCGGATCTCCGAGGCGTCCTCGCTTCAGTCACTTAGAGGAGCGATCGATGCAGCTCTTATCGGACACGTCCTTCACGCCAGCACTCCCCATGAGACTCCCGAGAGGGCCCTCGATATAGGCACCGATCTCGCACCGGATGCCAAACATGCCGTTCGGTGCCGTCGTTGCATTCGGCTGCTCGAACAAGCGCATGGCGGAGTCAGCGAGATTTACCCCCGAGTTGCCCACCACGCGAATCCCGTACAGGAGATTTCTGTTGAACGTATTGCCGGCCACGTCGGCGTGGGAGGCTTGCTGGACGGTGAGTCCATTGCGCTGGTTCCCGCTGATCGTGTTGCCGATGATGCGGGCGGTAGAAGCACGCAGCACTTGTATCCCATCACCACCGTTGTTTTGGATGACGTTCGGCTGCGGAACCGTGTCCCCCGTGGACATCACGCCGACGTGCGCGGACGCACTCCCGAGTACGAAGATCCCGTTCTGTCCACTGCGCTCAATGAGGTTGTTGACGACGCGCGCAAAGCTGTTCTGCGAGACCTCGAGGCCGGTATTCGCCGCGTTCTCGATCGTGTTCCCGTCGATCACCGCCGTGGCCCCCCTATTGATCGCGATGCCGAAGGAGCCTCCAATAACGGTGAAGCCTTTAATGGTGATCTCGCGGCCAAGAACCTGGATCGCGGGCTGACCTGGATCCGGCGCCTTGATCGTGGCCTTGCGCTGTCCATCGAGCGTGATGTGCTGGAGTTGCGCCTGTATCAGGATGTTCTCCTGACAGATGCCCTGCACCAAAAGAACGTCGCCGATTTTGAGGCCATTCAGGATCGGTCCTACAGCGCCTCCTGCATTGCAATCGACGGTAACTGTTTCAGCGCCGAGGTGCAGGACCGCGGTGAGGCCGAGCACAAAGAACAACAGGAGCCCACCTTGCGATCGCACTTTGCTATGGCCGTCGGTAGTCTTCAAGATCATCGGCCACGCTGCTAGCGGCGGCGGGCGATGAAGCTGGCGAAGTTGAGACGGATCTCGCCGTCCGGCCCACGCAGGTAGACCTTCATGAGCTGGCCGGGAGCGGCATGGTGGCAGAGGTCGTACAGCTCCTGGAGCGTGCGCACCTTGTGCTCCGCGTCCACGAACTCGCGGCCCTGGCGGCGGGTCACCAGCACCACGGCAATGGGCTCGCTGCCCACCGGGTCCTCCTCAGAGTCCAAGGATCCGCTCCGGTGTGTGCATGAGCCCCTCGCGCTTCTTCTCCTCGAGCACCTTGCGCACCGCGCCGTACTCCGCGGGGGGAACGGGCAGGCGCAGCGGGCGCGATCCACCGCGGGGAAGCAGGAAGAGGACGATGTCCGGCGTCTCGCGAAATGCGGTGCGTCCGATGCGCGCGTAGGGCAGGAAGCCGGCGTCCCCCCAGACCCCGTCCCGGTAGAAGCCGACATGGATGCGCGTGGACAGGGGCAGGATGAGGATGAAGTAGAGCGCCATCACCGCCTGGCTGAAGACGTGATGGATCGGACGGTCCATGGAGCCGTTGAGGACCGCGACCGCGCCGCTCACCACTCCGAGCACGAGCTGCAGCGCGAAGTGGCGGGGATGGGGAAGGGGCCAGGTGAGTACGGCCGTGCGCCGCACGCGGCGGAACTGCGCGTAGCGCAGCAGCCCGCGGCCGTTGAGCACGGAGAAATACAGGCCAAGCCCCCCGAGCATGATGGTGAGCATCAGCTCGTTGGCGGTTCGCATCAGGCGGCCGGCACCGCGGCGAGGGCGGTATCCGCGTCGGCGATCAGGTCGGCCACATCCTCTACCCCCAGCGACACCCGCACGAGCCCGGGGTCGATGCCGGCGGCGCGGAGCTGTGCCTCGGAGTACCCGTGGTGCGACGTGTGCACGGGCAGGCTGACCAGCGTCTCCACGCCGCCCAGGCTGGCCGCGCGCGCCATCACCCGCAGGCCGTCGTAGAAGCGCTCCGCGGAGGGAAGGCCGCCGCGCAGGACGAAGGCGACCATCCCGCCGAACGACGACATCTGGCGCCGAGCCACCTCGTGCCCCGCGTGCGTGGGCAGGCCCGGGTAGACGACGCGCGCCACCTTGGGATGGTCCTGGAGGTGCACGGCGAGCGCCATCGCGTTCTCACACTGCCGCGCCACGCGCAGGTGGAGGGTCTTGAGCCCGCGCAGCACCAGGAACGCGGAGTGCGGATCGAGGATCCCGCCCAGGACCTTCAGCAGGTCGCGCACGCGCCCCATCCGCGCCCGGCTGCCCAGGAGGGCGCCGCCCATGATGTCGCTGTGGCCACCCAGGGCCTTGGTCAGGCTGTGCATGACGATGTCCGCCCCCAGCCCCAGCGGGCGCTGCAGGAAGGGCGAGGCGAAGGTGTTGTCCACCATGACGGCCAGGCCGGCCGCATGCGCCTGGCTCGCCACCGCCTCGATGTCGATGACCTCGACCGCGGGGTTCGTGGGGCTCTCGAGCACGACCAGCCGGCTGCGCGGGCCGGCCACGTCGCGCAGGCGCAAGAGATCGGCGGGCGCGACGATCCGGCTGGTCATCCCCCACTTCGGGAGCAGGTCGCGCACGAACTTGGTCGTGCCCCCGTAGAGGGACGCGCTGGCCAGGACCTCGTCGCCCGCCTCGAGCACGGAGAGGATGCCGGTGGTGGCCGCCGCCATTCCGGAGGCGAAGACGACGCCCGCCTCCGCGCCCTCGAGCGCGGCCAGCGCCTCTTCCAGCGCGCGGAGCGTCGGATTGCCGTAACGCGTGTAGAACTCGAAAGCGAGCTCGGGGTCGCCCTCGAGATAGCGCCGCATCTCCGCGGCGGAGTCGAACACGAAGGTGGAGGACTGGACGATGGGCGTGGTGAGCGGGCCCTGCCGCGGTCCGCCGTCACCGTGGACGGCGCGCGTGCCGATGCCGCGCCGGGCGCGACCGCCGCCCTCCCGCTCCGCGCTCACAGCTCGACCGCCTGCGGACGCGGCTCCGCCCCCGCGGGCGCCTTCGCCTCGGGGATCGCGCCCACCACGGGCTCGACGAAGAGGCGGTACGCGTCTCGATATCCGAGCTCGAGCAGGTCGGCGGTGGTGGTGCGGACCTCCGTCGCGGGGTCCTCGGATCCGTCCAGGTCCAGGGGAGCGAGCAGGCGCCGGTCGGGGCGAATCACGTACAGGGCGACCGAGCGGTAGACGCGGCCGGTCTCCGGATCCTGCCAGCCTCGCCCTCCGTCGTCCGTGCGATGGCCCAGCGTCTCGACCATGCGATTGATGCGCTCCGTCGCGCGGAGGTCCACCTCGACGGCCTGGCGCTCCAGGGTGGCGAGCACGCCGTCGGCCAGCGCGCGCGGGCCGCGCCGCCGCGAGAGTGGCCGTGCCTCCTCGGGAGCGGCGG